>VAWU01000026.1:156403-158336 GCA_005888325.1 Actinomycetota bacterium | reverse complement strand
AACGCACCCGCGCGTTGACTCGGTGGCTGCACGTCTACAACCATCATCGCCACCACACCGCTATCGGCGGGCCACCGGTGAGTCGTGTCGGCAACGTCATGGGGCACTACACCTAGAGAGCAGAGCCGGCCCGCTCGAGCACCTCGATGCGGTTGCCGGCGGGGTCACGGGTGAACCCCCGACCGGCCCCGAAGACCGGCGGGGCCGGCTGCCACTCGCGGCCGCCGCGCTGTAGCCGGTCGACCACGCCGGCGAAGTCGTCGACCACCAGCGCGAAGTGCGCGTGGGGATGGGCGGGCGACTCCCGCTCGGAGAGATGGACCTGGCTCGTCGCGTCGATCGTGAACCACACGCCGCCGGGGTCGGTGCCCGGGGCCTTGTCGACCGGGGCCAGTTGCAGGACGTCGCGGTAGAACGCGGCGACCGTCTCCGTGTCGTCGGGGCGGCAGGTCACGTTGACGTGGTGCAGCCGGGTCACCCGCGGACTCTAGGACACCGGCCTGTCAGGAGAACCCGCCTGCGAGGTGACGAAGTCGTAGGTGGGGTTGAGGATGGCGAGGCGACCGTTGTGCTCGCCCACCATGCCCTCGATCGCGAGGCACGTCCCGGGGTGGATGCCGGCCACCTCGCGGCGGCCGAGGAACACGACGGCCACGCCACCGGTGGCGTCGACGAGCGTGCACTCGAGCGTGGGCACGCCCCCCCACGGCTGGATCCGCATCGACCGCACCCGACCCGCCACGCGCGCCCGTTCGCGCCACCTCATCTCGGCGATGGGGACGGCCTCAGCGGCCGGGAGCAGAGACACGTCCTCCGCAGCCGGGAGCGGAGACGCGACGTGCGCGGCCGGCGGCGGAGCGGCAGGGGGCGGAGGGGCGACCGCGCGTTCACGCCGGCGGGACAGGACACTCATCGGACCTTCTCCTCCTCGTGCCTCGTCGCGCCCAGGTGGTAGGGCACGAACGTGACGTTGGCGTGGGGCAGCCGCGAGACGACGCGTGCGATCGAGTCGGCGGTGCGGTCGTGGAGCAACTTGTGCCACGAGCGGCGGTACATGCGCCTCGGCACGAGCACGCTCACCTCGGTCTGGCCGTCGGCGGTGGCCTCGGCCACCACCTCGAGCACCGAGCGGGCGATGCGCCGGTCGGGGCAGTCGACCAGCTCGAGCGGCACCCGGGAGAGCCCCAGGCGACGCCACTGTGCGGCCAGCTCCTCGGCCCGATGGAGGTCGCCGGCCACGTGCACGGCGCGCAGCTCGTCGGGCGCAAGCGTGCGCGCGTACTGGATCGCGCGCGCCGCGCTGAGGTCGAGGCTGTCCACCAGCACGAGCACGACGTGCCGGCGCAGGACGGGCGCCTCCGCGGCCTGGCGCGCATCACGCTCGAGCTCGGTGCTCTCCGACTCGTACTGCCGGTTGAGCCGCACCAGCACCGCAACGAAGAACGGGACGAGCACGCAGATGACCCATGCCCCGTGGGTGAACTTCGTCACCGCGATGACGATGTCGACGACGAGGGACAGAAGCGCGCCCATCCCGTTGACGAACAGCCCTCCCTGCCATCCCGGCTCCTTCAGGGTGACGTGGTGCTTGGCCATGCCTGCCTGCGACAGGGTGAACGACGTGAACACACCGATCGCGTAGAGCGGGATGAGCCGGTCGACCTTGGCGCCTGTGACGATGACGAGGACGATCGAGGCCACCGCCAGCGAGATGATGCCGTTCGAGAACACCAGGCGGTGGCCCCGCTTGGTGAGCTGCTTGGGCATGAAGTGGTCGTCGGCATGGAAGCTGGCCAGGCGGGGGAAGTCGGCGAAGCTCGTGTTGGCCGCGAGGACCAGGATGAGCATGGTGCCCGCCTGCAGCGCGTAGTAGAGGACGTTGCCGGCTGCGCCCCCGCCGTACACCAGCTTGCCGATCTGGGAGATGACGGTG
>VAWU01000026.1:133701-156391 GCA_005888325.1 Actinomycetota bacterium | reverse complement strand
CATCTTCGCGGCCAGTGCGGAGAGTCCGAAGAACATCACGCCGAGGCTGGAGCCCATGATGATCAGCGTCGTCCGCGCGTTCTTCCACTCCGGCGGCTTGAACGCGGGCACTCCGTTGGAGATCGCCTCGACCCCCGTCACCGCCGCTCCCCCCGACGCGAATGCGTGCAGCACGCGGTAGAGCGAGGCACCGAGGAGCAGCCCGGTACCCGCGTTGCCGAACGGGAGCAGCCCTGCAGGTCGCGCGGTCTCCACGGGAAGGTGCCCGGCCACCGCCTTGAGCAGGCCGAGGCCGAGCAACACGGCCATGTTGAAGATGAAGAAGTACGTCGGGACGGCGAAGACCTTCCCCGACTCGCGGACCCCGCGCAGGTTGCCGAAGGCGATGCCGACGATGAACAGGACCGAGATCCCGACCGCGTACGGGCGCAACGCACCAAATGCACTCGTCAGCGCAGCCGTCCCGGCTGCGACCGAGACCGAGACAGTGAGGATGTAGTCGGTCAGCAGGGCGACGCCGGCGACCTGCGCGGGCAGCAGCCCGAAGTTGTCGCGGGTGACGATGTAGGCGCCGCCGGCGCTCGGATAGGCCTTGATCGTCTGCCGGTAGGAGAGGATCAGGAACCCCAGCACGACGAGCATGGCCACGGTGATGGGCAGGACCAACGCGAACGCGGCGACGCCGACCGCCGGGACGAGGACGCGGAGGATCTCCTCCGTGGCGTACGCCGAGGACGAGAGGTTGTCGCTCGCGAAGACGGCGAGCGCGGTCGGCTTGCCCAGCCGCTCGTGCACCAGCTGGTCGGTGTGCAGGGGTCGCCCGAGGATCCGGTTCTTGACCCGGTGACGACGGTCCTCCGGCAGGTCGGGCGCCAGGGGCAACGGCAGCGGCGGCGCATGATGGCCGGCAGTCGGGCGGACGTGTGTCTCCACCGGGCCAGTGTGGGAGCTGCGACATCAAGAACCCGTCAACGCAGACCGGCGTTCCGTCAAGAACGCGCAAAGATCTGCCCGTGGCACGACTGCGGACCGCGTGGAGCGTTGGTGCGGGTCTCGTGCTGGTGGCGGTGGTCGTCGCCGGGCTGGTGCCCGTCCGCGCCCACATCACCCTCGCGACACCCGCGCTCGTGCTCGTCCTGGTGGTGGTCGCAGCCGCATGGGTGGGCGGCTCGCGGGTCGCGGTCTGCGTCGCGGTCATCGCGGCCCTGTCCTTCAACGTGGCGTTCATCCGTCCGTACTGGACGCTCAAGGTGGCGGTGTGGGACGACTGGGTCGCGCTCGGGGTCTTCGTGGCCGTCGCGGTCGTGATCGGCGTGTTGGTGGCGGCCCAGGGAGAGCAGCGCCGCGCGGCCGAGCAGCGCGAGGTCGAGCTGCGCGCCCTGAACGAGAGCCTGGCGCGCGAGGTGGCGCGCGCGGATGTGCTCGAACAGGTCGGCGGCCAACGCTCCGCGCTGCTGCGCTCGGTCTCCCACGATCTGCGCACGCCGCTGGCAACGATCCTCGCCGTGGCCTCGGATCTCCGCGACGGCGTTGTCTACGACGACGCGACGCGCGCCGAGCTGCTGTCGAACCTCTGCGACGAGACCGAGCGCCTCGACCGTCTCGTCGCGAACCTCCTCAGCATGAGTCGCATCGAGGCGGGAGCGCTGAAGCCCGAGCGCCAAGCCGTCGACATGGAGGAGCTGATCGCCGATCGCGTCCGGCGCTTGGCGCCTCTGTTCCACCAGGTCAGGGTGCAGGTCGACGTCGAGACCGATCTGCCCCTCGTCGACGGCGACTACACGCAGCTGGAGCAGCTACTGACCAACCTGCTCGAAAACGCGGCGCGGTACGCGCCGCCGGCATCGACCGTTCGCATCGAGGCGCGGGCTCGACGCGGGATGGTGGAGATGAGCGTCTCCGATGAGGGAATCGGCATACCGGAGTTCGAACGCACTCGGGTGTTCGAGCCGTTCCGACGGGGCGAAGGCAGCCGGTCGAGTGGTGTCGGCCTCGCCATCTGCAAGGCGACGGTCGAGGCCCACGGCGGCACGATCGCCGTGCACCGCACGGCAGGCGGCGGTGCGACGTTCGTGTTCACGCTGCCGGTCCGCGCCGCGGTGGGCCGTCGGTGACCGCCGTGCTCGTCGTCGACGACGAGATGGCCATCCTCCGCGTGGTCGGGGCGGGCTTGCGTGCCCGCGGCTACGACGTGCTGACCGCCGCCACCGGCGAAGCCGCGCTCGCGAGCGTCGCCCACCACAACCCCGATGTGGTGGTGCTCGATCTCGGCCTCCCCGACATCGACGGGATCGAGGTCTGCCGGCGCCTGCGTGTCTGGTCCGCGGTGCCGATCATCGTGTTGAGCGCGGAGGGCGCCGACGATCGCAAGGTCAAGGCATTCGACGAGGGAGCGGACGACTACGTGACCAAGCCGTTCTCGATGCCCGAGCTGGTGGCACGCGTCGCGGTCGCGCTGCGCCACCGGCCCGGCCCCGACTCGCAGACGGGCGAGACCGAGCTGCACGTCGGCGACCTGGCGATCGACCTGTTCCGGCACCGCGTGACCGTGGCCGGGCGCACCGTCGACCTCACGCCGAAGGAGTTCGACTTCCTGACCCTCCTCGCCCGCTGGCCCGGCCGCGTGCTCACCCACCGCACGATCCTGCAGGAGGTGTGGGGGCCCGAGTACGGCACCGAGACGCAGTACCTGCGGGTCTACGCGAGCCAGCTGCGCAGGAAGCTCGAGGACGACCCGACGCGCCCACGGCTGGTGACCGAGCCGGGGGTGGGCTACCGGTTGGTCGACGTCGGCGACGACGAGTCGGGATGAATTCCGTCTGACGCTCCGTCGGCGAGGTCGACGTGGTACGGCACCGACGTCACCACGATGCCCTCACGGAACAGCAGCTTCCCCTTCAGGATCAGCGCGCTCTGGTTGTGGAGCAGGTGCTCGTACCACCGGCTGACGACGAACTCCGGGATCACCACCGTGACCGTGTCGTTGTTCCACCGCTGGTCGATCTCGTCGATGTAGCGCTCGATCGGGCGCACGAGCTCGCGATACGGGGAGTACACGATCTCGAGCGGCACGGTGATGCCGAACGCCTGCCATTGCGACTCGATCTCGGCGCGGTCGTCGTCGTCAAAGCAGACATAGACCGCGACCAGGTGCTGCGGCCGGAGCGACCGGGCGTAGTCGAGCGCCTTGAGCACGCCCTTGTGGATGCGACCGACGAGCACGACGACGGTGTGGTTGATGGCTTCGCTGCGCACCTCGGCCGGTGTGACGGCGAGCACGGAGGTCACCCGTGTGTAGTGCCGTTTGATCGCGATGAACAGCAGGATGATCAGCGGGACCACGAGGATCGGCACCCACGCGCCGTACTTGAACTTGGTGATCGCGATGACGAGGGTGACGATTCCCGTGGCGACCGATCCGACGCCGTTGATCACCGCGTTGCGTTGCCAGTGCGGCTCCTGCTCGCGCTGGTGGTGTCGCACCATGCCCGCCTGGCTGAGCGTGAACGAGGTGAACACGCCGATGGCATAGAGCGGGATCAACGCGTTGGTCAGGCCGCCGAAGGCGACGATGAGCAACCCGGCCGTCACCGCCAGGAACACGATGCCGTTGGAGAAGACGAGCCGGTCGCCCCGGTTGGCGAACTGACGCGGTAGGTACCCGTCGGCAGCGATGATCGACGACAGCCGGGGAAAGTCCGCGTACGCGGTGTTGGCGGCGAGCGTGAGGATGGCCGCAGTGGCGAACTGCAGCACGACGTAGATCGGGCCGGTGCCGAGGACGGCCCGCGCCATCTGGGAGATCACGGTCTCCGTGTGGCTGGGGTACGGAGCGAGGTGGTGGGCCAGCACCGAGACGCCGAAGAAGAGCGTCCCCAATATGACCCCCATGTAGACCATCGTGGTGGCGGCGTTCTTCGGCTCGGGCCGGCGGAATGCGGGCACGCCGTTGGAGATCGCCTCGACCCCGCTCAGCGCGACGGCTCCGGATGAGAACCCCCGCAGGATGAGGAACAGCCCCAGGCTCCCTCCGGTCTGCAGCTTTCCCTCGAAGTCGTTGGGATCGAACGGGACCCGGTTGATGTGGCCGAAGTACGTGCGGTACAGGCCGTAGCTCACGAGGATCGTGAGCGTGATGATGTAGACGTAGGTCGGCAGGGCGAAGAGCCGGCCAGACTCCTTGAGCCCGCGGAGGTTGGCCAGGGTGATGAACGCGATGAGGGCCAGGCAGAGGAGCACCCGCCGGTCGACCGCCCCCCGGAAGGCGGGGATGGAGATGATGGCGGCGACGCCGGCCGAGATCGAGACCGCCACGGTGAGGATGTAGTCCACCAGGAGCGACGCGCCGGCCACGAGCGACGGGTACTCGCCGAGGTTCTCGCGGCTCACGATGTAGGAGCCACCACCGCTCGGGTAGGCGAAGATCGTCTGGCGGTACGACGTGACGACGATGGCCAGCAGGAGGGCGACGACGATCGAGATCGGCACCAACGTCTTCAGCCCCAGGACGAGGCTCGAGCCCCCCAGGGCGACGACGAAGAGGATCTCCTCCGTGGCGTAGGCCGTGGAGGAGATGGCGTCGGACGAGAACGTCGCCAGCGCGATGGTCTTGGGAAGGCGCTGGTGCTCCTGCTCGGCGGTGGCGATGGGCCGACCGACCACGAGCCGCTTCAGGCCTGAGTACACCCTGCGACGATAGGCGCAGGGCTGGTGAGTTGTGCGCACCACCGGGCGCCGTGTTGCATGGACCGCCATGCACGTCGTCGTCGTGGGGTGCGGGCGGGTGGGGTCCGAGCTCGCCGTCACCCTCGAGTCAGAAGGCCATACCGTGGCCGTGATCGACAAGAACCGCAACGCCTTCCGGCGCCTCCCGGAGCGGTTCACGGGCCGGGCCGTGCTCGGCTTCGGCTTCGACCGCGACCACCTCGAGCAGGCGGGCATCCGCGAGGCGCAGGCGCTGGCGGCGGTCACCAGCGGTGACAACTCCAACATCCTCACCGCCCGGATCGCGCGGGAGACCTACGAGATCGAGCACGTGGTGGCGCGCATCTACGATCCCCGGAGGGCCTTGATCTACCAGCGCCTGGGGATCCCGACGGTCGCCACGGTTTCGTGGACCACCGACCAGGTGCACCGGCGCCTCCTGCCCGACCGGACGGTGAGCGAGTGGACCGACGCGACCGGCAGCCTCAGCCTGATCGAGCGCGAGCTCCCCGACACGTGGGCGGGCCGCAAGCTGCTCGAGCTCGACGAGGGGGAGCGCTTCCGCCTCGTCGCGCTGACCCGCGCCGGGCAGGCCCGGCTCGTGACGCCCTCGCTCGTGGGCCAGGAGGGCGACATCCTGCACCTGGCCGTACGGACCGATGCAGTCGAGGAGCTGCGCGCCCGGCTGGGCGACGCGAGCGAAGGGGTGCACACGTGAAGGTCGCCATCGCCGGGGCCGGCAACGTCGGCACCTACATCGCCTCCGACCTCAAGGAGGCCGGGCACGAGGTGCTCCTCATCGAGCAGGATCCAGACCTGGTCGCCCGCCTGCGCACCACGCTCGACGTCGAGTGGTTCATCGCCGACGCGTGCGAGGTGCGATCACTTCACGCCGCGGGCCTCGCCGACGCCGATGTCGTCGTGGCGGCCACCGGCGACGACGAGGACAACCTCGTCGTCTCGCTGCTCGCCAAGCAGGAGTTCGCGGTTCCTCGCGTCGTGGCCCGGGTCAACCACCCGGCGAACCAGTGGCTCTTCAACGAAGGCTGGGGGGTCGACGTCTCGGTGTCGACGCCTCATCTGCTCACCGCGTTGGTGGAAGAGGCCGTTTCGGTCGGGTCGCTGGTGCGTCTGCTGCAGTTCCAGGACGCCCGCCTGGTGGAGGTGACCCTCGCCGACACGTCGCCCGCGGTCGGCCAGACGATCGCGGAGATGGGGGTGCCGCGGGATGCGACGCTCGTCGCCGTCATCCGCGAGCGCCACGTGATCGTGCCCCGGGGAGAGACCGGGCTCGCGGCGGGCGACGAGGTGCTCGTGCTCGTCACCCCCGAATCGGAGGACGAAGTCCGCGCCCTCCTGGTGGGCGGGCGCGCGACGGAGGATCAGAGCAGCTCGTAGCGCGGGTTCAGCAGCCGCAGTCGCCCCTGCTTGCCGTAGGGCGATCCTCGGCCGGACACGATCATCCGCTTCCCCGGTGCCACCCCCGCGATGTGACGACGACCGGTCCACATGACCACCAGCGATCCCGTGCCGTCGCTGATCGTGGCCTCCAACCACGGTGATCCTTCGCGGGGCACGATCCGGAGCGAGGTGATCTCGCCCACCGCCGCGGCCTCCTGGCGAGGTCGGAGCTCGTTGATCGGCGTGACGTCGGCGCGACCCGAGCAGAACTCGCGCAACCGGCGGTCGTCGAGCTCGGAGATCGGAGTGGTGAGGCGCTGCAGCAGCTTCTTGAGGACCACTAGCCACCCACCCGACCGTTCCCGACCGAGTCGGAATGCCACATCACGATGCGCACCGCGGTGCCCCCGCCGGACGAAGAGAACTCGACCTCGTCGACCAGCGCCCGGATCAGCGGGATGCCGAGACCCCGCTCGAACTTCAGGCGGTCGGGATCGGTGACCGGCGGGTGATCGGGAAGGGCCGCGGGGTCGAAACCCTCGCCTCGGTCCTCGATGTCGATCTCGAGGCGATCGTGGTGCGCATGGCAGCGGACCAGCACCCGCTCGACGGCGTCACGGCCGGCGTACGCCTCCTCGATGGCGTTGGTGCAAGCCTCCGAGACTGCGATCTTCAGGTCGTCGATGCGATCGTCGGGGAGCAGGGTGTCCGACGACGCCATGGCCGAGACCAGCAGTCGCGCCAACGCCACGAACTCGGCCCGCGCCGGGATCTCGAGCTCGACGACCTGCCCGGTCTTCAGCACGTCATGGTGTGACCGCCGCGTCAACAGAGTCGTGGATGTCGAACACCTTGGTCAGGCCGGTGATCTCGAACACCTTGAGGATCCGGTTTTGGGTACAGACGAGCGAGAGGTCGCCGTCGTGGCTGCGGAGACGCTTGAGCCCGCCGACGAGCACGCCCAGGCCGGTGGAGTCGAGGAAGTCGACACCCTCGAGGTCGACCACGATGCGGTGCTTGCCCTCGCTCACCAGCTCGATCAGGCGCTCGCGGAAGTGGGGGGCGGTGTAGACGTCGACCTCGCCGAAGACCGCCAGAACCGCGTAGCCGTTGCGTTCGGTGACGTCGAGACCGAGTTCCATCTGCCTCCTCCTGGTCGTCCGGAGACGCGCCCGCTGCCACGTACCCCCAGTGACCCCCCCTCCAACCTACACGGCCCTACGCGACGTCCTGACGCCCGGGTTCGCGTCTAGATGTCGCCGGTGGCGAGATAGCGCACCTGCCCGGCCACGTTGACCGCATGGTCGCCGAGGCGTTCGTAGAAGCGGGCGATGAGCGCCATCTCGATCACGACCGGGATGCTGAGCTTGCCCGAGGAGATCTCGGCCGTGAGGCTGACGTGCAGGTCGTCGAGCTCGTCGTCCTGCTCGTTGAGGCGCTCGCGGGCGTCGGCATCGCGCTCGGCATAGGCGTCGGCCGCCGCGTGCCACATCTCGACCGCGACGCGGCCCATCTGGTCGACCAGCCCCCGCACCCGGGGCGTGAGCTCAGGGGTCAGCCCCCGTACCGCGCGCTGGGCGATGTGCTCGGCGAGGTCCGCGCTGCGCTCGAGCTCGGGGACGATCCGCAGCACCGCCAACAGGAAGCGGAGGTCGCGCGCCATTGGCGATTGCAGGCTGAGCTGGCGCTGCACCAGCTCCTCGATGTCGCGGTAGGTCTCGTCGATCATCTGATCGCGCGCGACCAGCACCTTGGCGGCCTCGCGGTCGCCCGAGAGCAGGGCATCGGTGGCTCCCGCCACGCACTCGGCCACCAGCGCGAAGAGCCCGATCGCCTGGCGGTTGATCCGCTCGAGATCTCGGTGGAACTCCTGGCGCAGCTCCTCGGGCACGGTGCGACCTTATTTCACTGCTCGACCTCATTGTTCGACCCGCATGGTGACCGCGCCGGTCAGTGTGACCTCGCCGAGCGCGGCGCCCACGAGGGGCACGTCGGTGGCGGCTCGGTAGCGCACCTCGACGCGCACCCGGCTGCCCGGCGCGCCCCGATCGGACAGCGTGATGTGCAGTCGCGACGCCCGGAGACCCGATCCCTCGACGGCCGCCCGCCGCGCCGCGGCCGGGTCGGGATCGACCGCCGCCTCACGCGCGGCCTCGCGCGCGGCGTGCACGACCAGCACCTGGTCGCGCACGATCAGGCCCACCTGCACCGCGGCCAGCAGCAGGGCGACGACGAGCGGGAGGACGAGGGCCAGCTCGACTGCAGCCTGACCCGCATCCTCCCGTCGCCAACGGCTCACGTCCTGTCGAGGATCTTGCGGAAGACGAGATCGAACAGCTTGCCGATCAGGTTCGTCTTCGCGGCCCAGACCCCGACGAGCAGGGCCACCGCCGCCACGCCGAGGAGCACGAGCGCGTACTCGGCGGTGGCTTGACCGCGCTGGTCACGTCGGTCGTCGTCGGCGAGGACCGCGGACACCGCGGTCTGGAGGTACACGAACAGCTTCAGCATGGGCGTTCCTTTGCGCGTGAGGAGCATCAGAGGCGCAGCGACCCGAGGGTGCCGGCGATGAGAGGCGCCACCGTGAGCAGCGCGAAGGCGGGAAGCGTGCAGGTGACCAGGGGGAAGAGGAGCTTCACGGGCACGCGTCGCGCCGCTTCCTCGGCCCGGCGCCGACGATCGCGCCGGACGTCGTCGGCGAGGCGCTCGAGCCCGGTCACGACGGGCGCGCCGTAGCGCTCCGACGCCACCAGCGCGGCCGTGAGCGGGCGCGCCGCCTCGCCGGCGCGTGCGGGCACGTCGTCGAGCGCATCCGCCAGCCGGCGGCCGTGGTCGACGTCGTCGAGCACCCGACGCAGCTCGGCGGCGAGCGAGCCCTTCGCGTGGCGGGCCACCGCGGCGACGGCGAGGGGGACTGTGAGGCCGGCGCCGACCGCCAGCACCAAGAGGTCGACGACCTCCGGCAGGTCGGCCGTCAGCGTCGCCAGGCGCCGGCGCTCGCGCCTGCGGCCGCGCAGCACGGGAACCGCCCAGACACCGAGCGCCACCACCGGTGCGGCGACGCGCAGGACCACGAGGGTGAGGGCGCCGGCCAACACGGCCGCACCCAGGCGCGCCGCGATCTCGGGATCGGGATGGGCCATGAAGGCGCTCAACACCCGCAGACCGACCCACCGGCACGCCCGCTCGAGGTGCCGGGGCCGCTCGCGGCGTGCGACGGGTCGGGACGCCCGGCCGACGAGGGCGCGAGCGCGCTCGGGTGCCGGGCGCCGGTCCCACGCGCCGACGAGCATCATCCCGGCCCAGGCGAGGGCGACCAGGCCGGCGGTCACGGATCGACGCTCGAGAGTCGTCGCATCCAGAGCGCGCCCGCGCCATCGAGCGCGAGGCCGAGGGCGAGGAACGTGAGCCCGGCCGCGGAGCGGAAGAAGAAGCGGGCGGTGCGAGGGTCGGTGGTGACGGCGAACGCGCAGAACGCGGCGGGAGAGATCGCGATGACCCACACCGATGTCCGGGTCTGGGCGGCGAGGGCCCGTCCCTCGGCGTGCGCCGCGAGGCGGTCGCGCAGCGTCGTCGCCACGCCGTCGACGGCCCGCGCCTGCGCGCCACCGGTCTCGACGCCGAGCGTGAGCGCCGCGACGGCGAGCCGGACACCCGGCAGCGGAAGACGCGCCGCGAGAGCTTCGAGCGCGACGACGAGGGGGACACCCCGTCGGGTGTCGGCGTCGACCCGGGCGAGCTCGGCACCCAGACGGCCATCGGTGGCCGACGCCGCCTCTGCCAACGCGGCCCGGAGCGACGCGCCCGACCGCAGCGACCGCGCCACCGCCTCGAGCGCGCCCGGCAGCGCCTGTTCGAGCAACGTGGCGGAGCGGCCGCGCCGGACGGCGATGAGCACGGCCACGCCTCCCGCGCCCGCCGCGCCGCCCAGCAACGAGAGGGCCGGGCCTCCCACCATTGCACCCGTCACCACCAACAGGCCGACGCCGGTCAGCGTCGCCGTCCACGCGGCCGCGGGCTCGAGCCGGACGGCGCCGTCGTCGAGCGCGCGCGCGAACCAACTCGGCGCGGACATCGGACGCAGCCCGCGGCGCGCCGCGGCCGGCGCGCGGGGCAGGCGACCGCGCACGCGCGATCGGACCGCGAGCTTGGCCGCGACGCGCAGCGCAGCACCGACCACGAGCACCGCCACGCCGGCGGCCAACGCCGTGCGCGTCGACGCTGTGCCACTCAACTGCGCGCCGTTCACGTGCGTGCCCTTCACGTCGCCAACCACGCAGGATCGGGCGGATGTGTATCGATGGAGTGGGCCGGTCGGTTCGGCAGTGCCTGCACGCCGATCGCGTCAGCCAGCAGGTGGGTGCGAACGGGTGCGCCGGAGGCGATCGCGTCGGGGCCTCCGTCGACCACCTCGGCCACCGCGACGACGGCGCGGGCGCCGCCCGGGCGCCGCGCCACGTGCACGACGAGGTCGAGCGAGGCCTGCACCTGCTCACGCACGGCGGCGAGCGGCAGCGCCACCTCGCCCATCAGCACCATCGTCTCGAGCCGCCGGAGCGCGTCGGCCGGGCTGTTGGCGTGGCAGGTGGACAGCGACCCCTCGTGGCCGGTGTTCATCGCCTGGAGCATGTCGAGCGCCTCGGCGCCGCGGACCTCGCCGACGACGATGCGATCGGGGCGCATGCGCAGCGCGTTGCGCACGAGGTCGCGCACGCGCACCCGGCCGACGCCCTCGGCGTTGGCGGGACGAGCCTCGAGGCGCACGACGTGCTCTCCGGGCAGCCGGAGCTCGGCGGCATCCTCCACCGTGACCACGCGCTCGCCGGACGGGATCGCAGCCGCGAGCGCGTTGAGCAACGTCGTCTTGCCCGAGCCGGTGCCGCCGGAGACGAGCACGTTGCAACGGCTGGCGACCGCCCACCTCAGCAGGGCGCCGACCGGCGGGGGGCAGAACCGGTCGAGCGGGATGGCACGCGCGCCGAAGCGGCGGACGGTGAGGCAGGGCCCGTCGATCGCCAGCGGCGGCACGATGGCGTTGACGCGCGACCCGTCGGGAAGGCGGGCGTCGACCAGGGGCGACGACCGGTCGATCCGAAGGCCGAGCGGCGACACGACCTTCTCGATGAGGTGCTCGATGGTGGGTGTGTCGATCTCGACGGTCGTGCGCTCGAGCGCGCCGCCGCGCTCGACCCACACCGGGCCGGGACCGTTGACCATGACCTCGGTGACGTCGGGGTCCGCGAGCAACGGCTCGAGGGGACCGAGGCCGCCGACGTCGGCCAGCACCTGCGCCACCAGTCGGGCCCGCGGTTCGCGGCCCAACAGCGGCGCCTCCTCGCGCACGATGTCGGAGACGTGGCCCTCGAGGGACCGGCTCCCGCCTTCGGCCAGCAGGCGGGCGTGCACCCGGGCACGGAGCGCGGCGCTCACGCGGCCTCACTGCCGCCCGCGTCGAGCGCGGGGCGCAGCGCCCGCTCGAGGCCGCGCGGGAGGCGACCGGCGAGCAGACCGGCGTCGACCGCCCGGGCCACCGCGGGGTCGACGCGGATCTCCGCCCGGACGGGAACGCCGAGCACGTCCTCGACGTCGGCCCGCCCGAGCGAGCGGCCCTCTTCCGCGACGAGCACGACTCCGGACGGACGCAGCGGGGCTTCGAGGGCGCGCCGGAGCGCGAGATAGCACGGGCGGATGACGAGGAGCGAGACGGTTGCGCTCGCGGCGACGGCGAGGCCGGCGTCGGTGCCCGCCGTGCCGCAGTCGACGACGACCGCCCGGGGATCGCGCGACAGCGCAGCGGCCAGAGCCGCGCCGCGCCCCGGCTCGGTGACGGGCGCGCCGTGGCCTCCGCGCCACGGGAGCAACCGCAGCCGCGCGCCGGCGTCGACCTCGAGCCGTGCGAGCGCGTCGTCGGGCACGTCGGGGCCCGCGGCCAGCCAGTCGGCGAGGCCGATCCCGGTGGGGGGCACGGTCAGGCCGAGGGCGGTGGGCAGGTCGCCCGCGAGGTCCGCGAGCAGCGCGCCCGACGGTGCGGCGCGGGCGAGCAGCACACCGAGCGCGGCCGCCACGACCGTCGTGCCACTGCCGCCCTTCGGCGACCAACAGGCGTACAGCAAGGGGACCCTCCCCGGGCGCGTCGGAACAGGCCTCAAGGGGAAGGGATG
Source organism: Actinomycetota bacterium (assembly GCA_005888325.1). NCBI lineage: Bacteria > Bacillati > Actinomycetota > Actinomycetota bacterium. The sequence goes on along the minus strand of VAWU01000026.1, from coordinate 144,125 downwards.
CGGCACCATAACTGCCGGCCGGGCAGTGGGCAAGGGGGCACTTATGCTTCCGTCGATGGAGGCGGCGTTCTTCGACCTCGACAAGACGGTCATCGCCAAGGCGTCGATGGTCGCGTTCGGCCGGCCCCTGTACCGGCAGGGGCTCATCTCGCGCCGCCTGCTCGTGCGCGCGCTCTACGGCCAGCTCGTCTACATGCACCTCGGGGCGAACGAAGCGAAGCTCGATCGCATGCGTCAGTCCGTGCTCACGCTCACCAAGGGGTGGGAGCAGGCGCGCGTCAGCAGCATCGTCCGCGAAGCGCTCACCGACGTGGTGGAGCCGATCATCTACCGCGAGGCGCTCGACCTGATCGAGGAACACCGCGCCGCGGGGCGCAAGGTGTTCATCGTCTCGGCGTCGCCCGAGGAGATCGTGGCGCCGCTCGGGGAGTTCCTCGGTGTCGATGCCGCGATCGCGTCACGCGCCCGCGTCGAGGACGGCCGCTACACGGGGGAGATGGAGCTGTACGCGTACGGGCCGCACAAGGCGGTGGCAATGCGGCGGGTGGCGGCCGAGGAGAACATCGACCTGCTGCGGTCCTGGGCCTACTCCGACTCGGCCACCGACATCCCCATGCTCGAGACGGTGGGCAACCCCGTCGCCGTGAACCCCGACCGCGAGCTGCTGAAGGTCGCTCGCGAGCGTTCGTGGGAGATCCGCCGCTTCGTCCACCCGGTCCGTCTGCGCGACCGCGTGCCGGTGCCGCCCGCCGGGCCGACGGCGGCCGTCGCCGTCACCGCGCTCGCGGGGGCAGGAGCGTTGTTCGTGTGGTGGAAGCGGCACCGCCCGACCGAGCCGCTGGGGCGATCGACCCCGTGGGGCCGCTTCGCCGGAGTCGCTAGGCGGCGCGCACCTTCTTTGCCGCCATGGCTCCCAGGGCGATGAGGATCACGAGGAGGATGATCTTCTTCATGCCGGCACCCTAGCGGTTCGCCGCTGGTGAACGGGCAAATGCCGGCTCGGGTGCCGGCTCGACGGCGGATCCGCGTGCGGGTCAGCCACCGTCGTCGCCCCGGTCGCCCTCCGCCGGCGCGGGAGGCGGCTGCTCCTCGGCTGCGTCGGCCCCGGCCCGGCGGCGACGGAGGAAGTGGGCGATGGCCACGAAGAGCCGGGCGATCGGGTCGGGGAAGATGCCCGGCTCACCCTCGACGATGCCATGTCTCATCCGGCCCATCCTCTCATCGACGGCGCGCGAGGCTCGGCCGATGGAGGATCCGGTCGCCGACGGTTACGACGCCGTCTACGCGGCGTGGCCCGCGAGCCCGACGCTGCAGGGCATCTGGCGCCGGAACGCGATCGGTTCCGACTATCCGTCGGGGTTCGAGCACATCAGCTTCCTGACGTTCGCCGAGCTGCAGGGCATCGTCGAGGCACTGCACCTCCGAGCCGGTGACCGGGTGCTCGACCTGGCGTGCGGCGCGGGCGGCCCAGGCCTCTTCGCAGCACGGCAGGCCCGGGCGAGGCTCGTCGGCGTCGACTTCTCGCGCGTCGGGATCCGCCTCGCGGCCCGCCGCGCCATCGACCAGCGCGTCGATGCGGACTTCGTGGTCGCGGTGGTGACGGCGACGGCCATCGCCGGTGCTCGCGCTCGGGGCGCGCTGAGCGTCGACGCGATGCAGTACCTTCCCGACAAACGCGCCGCGCTCCGCGAGGTGTGGCGCGTGCTTGCGCCCGGCGGTCGGTTCGCGTTCACCGCGTTCGAGCTCGATCCCGAACGGGTCGCGGGCCTTCCCGTGCTCGGAACCGATCCCGTGGCGGACTACGCGCCGCTGTTGGGCGACGCCGGCTTCACCGTCGAGTCCTACGCCGAGACACCCGATTGGCAGGATCGGCTCGACGCCACCTACCGGGCGGTGGTCGGCGCCCACGACACGCTCATGACGGAGATGGGTGAACGGGCGCTCGGCGCGCTGCTCATGGAGGTCTCCTTGACGCTCGAGCTCCGGCCCTACCGCCGTCGCGTCCTCGTCGTCGCGTCCAAGCCCTCGTAGCTGCTCGTGACGGCCTCGATGTGGACGGGCGCCTGGAAGGACGCCTTGCGGGCGGCGCGTCGGAGCGCGGCGAGGACGGGCGCCCCGGCGACGAGCACGAGCGCGGCGTTGCCGACCGCGCGCGGAAGGTCGAAGCCGAGAGCGCTGGCGAGGTGGAAGGCCCAGAATCGGTGCAGGTTGGCGACGAGCGCGTCGCCGGGGACGTAGTGGAGCTGGTTGGTCCCGCTGGTGGTGAAGGGCCAGAACCACATGTCCATGACGAGCCCGTAGAGAAGGCCGGCGATCACGCCGTAGGCGGCGAGGACGAGGAGCTCGCTGCGCCGGCCCAGCGGCGGGAGGCAGCCGGCGAGGTAGCCCGTCCACGCCGCCGCGATCATCTGGAACGGAAGCCAGGGGCCGACACCACCGGTGAGCAGCGCGGAAGCGAACAGGGTGAGCGCGCCCTGCACGAAGCCGAAGGCGCGACCAAAGACGCGGCCACCGGGGAGAAGCAGGAAGAACACGCCCGTGAAGCCGGTCGCGCCGGTCGTCGGCGCGCGCAGCGCGGCACCGCACGCGACGAGGACGCCGAGCACGGCCACCGCCTTCGCGTCGATCGACCCGTCGGTGATCTCGCAGAGGAGCACCGCGAGCAGCAGCGGCAGCAGCACGACGAACAGCCATGGCGCGTCGGCGGCGTGGGCGAGGTTCTCGTTGCCGTGCGGGTGGGTGAACAGCGGCCAGGTGAACCCCCCGAGCCCGACGACGGAGGTGAGCGCAAGCAGCAGGTTGGACCGCCACTCGAAGCGGAGCGGGTCGACCGCAATCGCCGTCATGCGATGAGCGCCGCTTCGACCTCGGCGACGGTGAGCCATTGGCCGGGGGCGAGGATCTTGGCGGTTTGCGGGGCGAAGACGGGCGAGTGACAGACCACGTCGCGGGCGGGGCCGTCGCTCACGATGTCGCCGTCCGCGAGCACGATGGCCCGGGTCGCGACTGCGGCGACGAGCTCGACGTCGTGGGTGGCGAGCATGATCGCGTGGCCGCGCGCCGCGAGCGCCCGGAGCACGACGGTCAGGTGGCGCTTGGCGTCGTAGTCGAGCCCGCGGGTGGGCTCGTCGAGCAGCACGAGCTCGGGCGCGGGCGCCACGACGACGGCGATGGCGAGCGCGAGCCGCTGTCCCTCCGAGAGGTCGCGTGGGTGGCGGTCGGGATCGAGGTCGATGCCGAGCGCGTCGACCGTCGCGAGGGTGGTCCCGGGATCGAGGTGATGCTCGCGGTCGGCCGTGACGGCTTCGGCGTGCACGGTCTGCTCGTAGAGCAGCGCGGACGGGTCGGGAGGTACGAGCCCGACGTTGCGCACCAGCTGCTGGGGGTTCAGCGTGTAGGGACGGAGGTCGTTGACGGTGAGCTCGCCCGCCGCCGGCCGCAGGAGGCCGCCGAGGTGGTTGAGCAACGTGGACTTCCCGGCACCGTTGCGGCCCATGAGGGCGACGATCTCGCCCGCGTCCAGCTGCAGCGTGATGTCGCGCAGCACGACGTTGCTTCCGTACCGGGCCGACAGACGGTGAGTCGTGACCACGGCGCGGTTCGCGACGGGTTGGATGTGCGTCGGCGCCGGCGGTGTCGTGCGCGCGAGTCGCTCTCGAAGTGCGCCGGCGGCACGTCGGGCGTCACGGACCGACAACGGAAGCGGTCGCCACCCGGCGAGGACTCCCAGCTCCACGACGGGAGGCGCGACCGGCGCGTCGGTCATGATCGACCGGGGGTCGCCGGCTCGAACGGCTCCGTCTTCGTCGATGGCGATCACCCGGTCCGCGTACTGCACGACCCGTTCGAGCCGGTGCTCGGCCGCGACGATCGTGAGCCCGAGGTCGTGGACCAGCCGGGTGAGCGCGGCCAGGACCTCCTCGGCGGCGCCGGGGTCGAGCGCCGAGGTGGGCTCGTCGAGCACCAGCACGCGCGGCGCGGCGGTGAGCACGGACGCGATGGCGACACGTTGGGCTTGTCCGGACGACAAGGTGCCGAGGGCGCGGTGACGAAGATCGGCGATGCTGAGCAGATCGAGGGCGTCCTCCACCCGGCGTCGCATCACGTTGTGCGCCACGCCGAGGTTCTCCATCGCGTAGGCCAGCTCGTCCTCGACGGTGTCGGCCACGAACCCGGAGGTGGGGTCCTGACCGACTACACCCACCAGGTCGGCGAGCTCGCGCGGTGGGGCGGTCGCGGTCGAGCGGCCGTCCACGAGGACCTGGCCGCGCAAGGTACCGCCCGAGAAATGGGGAACGAGCCCGTTGATGCTGCGCAGCAGCGTCGACTTGCCCGCGCCGGTGCGGCCGATGACCAACCAGAGCTCACCTTCGGGAATGGTGACGTCGACGTCCGCGAGTGCGGGCCGCGAGGTGTCGGGATAGGTGAAGGTGACGTGATCGAAGCGGATCACAGCCGGTCCTCCGGCAGCCGCGGCGTCAACAGTGCGGGAAGACCTGCGATCAGCACGCCGACGATCGGGAGCAGCGGCAGGGCCGGGACCGTGAGCGGACTGTACGCGGGACGGAGCGCGTCACCGTCGACGTTGGCGGCGACGACGAGCACGGCGAGCACAGCGACCCCGGCGACCACGGTTCCCCACTCCGGCCACCGCCACGGGTCGGGCCGGTAGCGGGTTCGGGTCGAGCGCGCGCTCGTCAGGATCAAGCTGGCGACCAGCGACACCAACCCGACGACGAGCATCGGGATGCCGAGCCCACCGGGGGCGGCCTCGTCGAGCACGCCGTAGACGCCGATCGTCAGCGCCAGGGCACCGATCAGACCCGCGGCCTGCGTGAGGCGGCGGCGTCCATCCAACACCGCGGCGCGCCGGCCCAGCGCGGTCTCGAGGACGGGCACCGCCAGGCCGCGCAGACCGGCCAACCCGCGATGCGGTCGACCCCGCAGCCGGCGGGCGTCGCGGACCCGTTGGGCGCTCAGCGCGGCCTGCGGGGCGAACGACAGCGCGATGGTCACGACTACACCGAGCTCGTAGAGCACGGCCGGCATCGAACGCAGCAACCGGTACGGGCTCGCGAGACTGTTCGCCGCGCCCACACAGGCGAGCAGGGCCGCAAGTTGCAGCCCCTCGCTGAACGCCGACACCAGCGCTTCGGAGGTGACGGGGCCGCCGAGGGTGACGCCCGCCGCCCAGTGGGGCAGATCCGCGGAAGGCAGCGTGAACAACACGTGGCCCGGGAGGCGGAGACCGAACAGCACCTGCAGGAGCAACCGCACGACCATCACCGCGACGCCGAGCCGCACGAACGAGCCGAACGAACGCGCCCACGGCGCGTTCGGATGACGCGCGGCGACGACCAGCCACGCCACCGCGACCAGCAACCCGAGTAGGAACGGGTTCGTCGTTCGCAATGCCGCGGCGCCGAGCGCGAGCGCCCAGAGCCACCAGGCCAGAGGATGCAGCGACCGGGGGTTCACGGTGACGGTCGGGCCCGTCGCCGGGCGACGAGGGCGCCCGCGCCCCCGACCGCGCCGACCAGACCGACCCCGCCGACGAGGCCCCAGGGCGACGAACCGTGCCCGCCGGTGCCGCGGCGCGCGGCAACCGGAGTGGGGGCGCCGTTCGCGAGAGGACCGGCGGCGACGGCCGTCTCCGTCGACGAGCCGGCAGCCGCGGTCGTGCCGGGAGCGACGTCGGTCGACGTCGGTCCCCCCGCCGCGGAAGTCGGGATCGCCGTCGTCGACGCCCCGCCGGTCCCACCCGTTCGGGCCGCGGGCCGCGATGCCGGTCGCACCGTCGGCACGGAGGTGGCGGGGGGTGCGGCGGGTCGACAGGTGGTCGCCGCGTCGGGACTGCCGCGGGGCGGCGGGTCGGACGGGTTGCCGGCGCCGGCGGGCTGGAACCGCCAACCCTCCACCGTTCCCGGCTGTGCCCGGGATCCCGCGGGCCCGACGTTGGAGTAGGTCCAGTCGGAGGCGTCGCCGTGCCAGTAGGACCAGTAGGCGTAGTGGCCGCCGGTCTGCTCACCACATCCCTCGCTCGGGTAGCCGTCGATCGCGCACACGAGGCCGGACGCGTTCGTGCGAGGCGGCGCCGTTCCCAGCTGGGACGCGCGCGCCGCAAGCACGGCAGCGCCGCTGTCACGGGTGCCCGCGCCGACGCAGGCCGCGCTCACCGACCTTCCCGTGCCGAAGTCGACGACCACGGCGATCTGCACCTGGTCGGCTGCGCACGCGCCATGAAGCTGGACCGGCGCGACGATCGTCAGCAACGCAGGGGCCGCGACCAGCGCGAGCCGTCGCAGCACCCGCGTCAACGCTGCCGAACCCATCGCGCGCGACGCCGCCGGGCCGCCGACACCGTGCACGACCCGGCTCCGATGAGCACGAGCGCCCCGCCGGCAACATCGAGCAACGACGAGCCGGTGGCGGGTAGCTGACCGGCGCTCGTCGACTCTCCGAGCACCTCCGGGGCGGCCTCCGTGCTCGTTCTCGTCGACACGACAGTCGTCGTCGACGTCGATGGGCTCGCGGCGCACACGTCGGGCAGGTCGGTGGCGATCGTCGGCGCGGCCTGCGGCAACACGACGTCGGCCAGCGCCGGTGTGGCCTGATCGGTGGCCAGCACGTCGGGGGCGAGCACGCCGCCCGCGCCCGGCTGGAACGCGATCCCACCCTGATCGGCCGGGTCAGCGGTGCAGCCGACCTGCAGCGCGAGGAGCGCAGTGGTTCCCGGCGCGTCCTGCGCCCCGGTCACCGCTCGAAGCGCGGTCACGACCAGTCCGGTCGAGTTGGCGTCGGTGGACTGGTCGGCTCGCGCCAGGAGGCCCCACCCCCCCGACGGGTTGCGAACCGTGCCGAGAGCGGTGGCGCCGTTCGCAGCCTCGGTCGTGTGCCCTTGGGCGTGTAGACCGAGCACGGCCAGCGCGGTCGAGTTCGTATCCGGCCCCGTGAACGCAGCCGGATCGACCGCGGGACACGGTGCCGTCGTGTCAGAGCGAAACGCGGTCCACAACCCGCTCGCGCACTGCTGATCGAGCAACCAGGTCGTCGCCGTCGCATCCGACAGACCCGCGCCGTGCAGGGCCATCAACGCCAGGCCCTGACGGAACGCACCGTCGAACGTCGGAGCTTGCGCGCCGAAGAGCCCCGTCGGCTGCCTGGTCGCCTGCAACCGGTCGAGCAGGTTCACGTGGGACGGTCCGAACGACGCGGGATCCCGGCCCCCTGCTTGCGCGGCGAGGATGAGGTACGACAGCGCGCCTGCGTCGTCGCTGCCCTCGCGGACGACGAACGCGTCGACGTGCATGGCGAGGTACCCCAGCACTGCGTCGACCTGATCGCGACCGACACCGGCCGCGGCCATGGCGATCACCGCCTGGGCCGAGCCGGAGAGGTTCGCGGTGGCGGGGTCGGTGGCCGACGGGATGAAGCCCTGCGGGTTCACCTGGTGGGCGAGCCAGACGGCGGCCGCTCTGGCGGCGGTAGTCGGATCGCTGCTCGTTGGTGCGCTCGCTGCCGGTGTGGCAGTCAGCAACACCAACCCGACAGCGACCAAGAGGAACCGAGTCCTTCGCATGTTGTCCTCGCTGATCGTGCCGGGGCACACAGGTGAGGACAGCTCGACCACGGGAGTCGAGCGCTCCCGTCCCGCAGACCCTCGACGGTGGATGGAGCAAACACGTCCTGCGGGTATCCCGGCTCGCAGCGAGCGTGAGCCCACCGCCTACGGTTGCGGGTCAGCGCCGGACTTCGACCGGCTTCCCCCCCACGACGCAGCACCACTCGATCACCCGACGCCCTCGCCGTCAAGTGGTCGGGGCGTCAGGCGAGCGCGTCAGAGGTTGAAGAGGGGTCGCATGTCGCGGGCCCCGTTGGCATGGCCCAGCAGTGGGAGCCCGAAGATCTCTTCGATGGCGCGCAACGCGGAGTAGTGGCTGATCGCGTCGGCGCTCACCGTACCGGGACGGGTGGCCGGTGAGACGATCACGTTGGGGATGGGCGTGTCCTCGTCCCACAACCAGAGAACCGTGGTCCGACCGTCGCGGTACGCCTTGCTCGCGAAGATCCTGGGGAAGAACTTCGCCGCCCATGCGTCACCCTGGGCAACCTGGCAGTCGTGCGTGTTGTGGCAGTTGTTCGGCTCGACGAACGCGATGTTCGGCAGTGTGTCCCTCTCGAGGTCGTCGAAGAGGTTGCCGCCCCCCGACAGTGAACCCATGGGGACGTCGTTCTTCTGGCAGTCCGACCAGTCACCGCCTCCGTCGCCGCGGTAATAGACAGCCGGGTTGTGATGCTCGCGGTACCCACCGCCCTCTCCGATGTGGCAGTTCCCCGGCATGTCCTCCTGATACGACTTGACGGAGACGCCGGTCTTGCGTGCCTGCCGGAAGATGTTGTCGGCGCCGGTGGTGCAGGCCTTGTCAGGTGGCGCACCCGCGTCGCAGTCGCCGGTGATGCCTACGTCCTTGCCGTCCTGGCCCGACGTGAGCCCGATGTAGTTGGGGAGCGACGGGTACGCGCTCCCTGCGTCCGACCAGTTCGTGGCCGTGCCACATTCTCGGGCGAGCTCTGTCGCGTACGGCGCGGCCCGATTGTCGATCACGTCACCATGTCGATGGTTCTCGAAGATCACCACGATGACGTGTTGCCAGCGGGGCGGGGTGGTCACGCGTCCGCACGGCGACGATGTGGTCACCGCCGACCGCTGCGTCGTGGTCGCGGTGGGCGCCTTCGGTCGCGTCGTCGTCGTTCGCGGCGCAGCTCGTTTCGAGCCTCCACACGCAGCGAGCAGGACGACCGCGGGAACGAAGACGCCGAGAGCGACCACGGTTCGAGATCGGCGGGCGGGGTCGGTCGTCGAGCTCATGTCCGGCGGGTCACCTCCGGGCGGGTCGGCGGCTCGGCACCTGCCCACCATGCCGGGACGACGATGAGACTCCGCTGAGACCCGGGGGCTGGCGCCCCCTTACTCGCCGGCGAGCAGCAGGTACAACTCCTTGCGCGCGTCACCCAGGATGCGCACGGCGCGGTCGACGAGCTCGGGTGTGCCCGCGTGCGCGACCTGGCGGGCGGCGGCGTGGAGCTGGAAGACCGTCGCGCGCAGCGCCGCGACGCCTTCGTCGCCCACGACCTGCCACGGGGGCCCTTCGCCGGTTTCGGTGCGCGTCTGCACCTCGGCGTGGCCGGGGTCGGTGAGCTCATAGACACGCTTGCCCTCCCGCGTCTCCGAGCGCACGAGCCCCTCGTCCTCCAGCAGTTGCAGCGTGGGATACACCGACCCCGGGCTGGGGCGCCACACCCCGCCGGTCTTCGCCTCGAGCCGGCCGATCAGCTCATAGCCGTGCCCGGACCCCTCGGCGAGCACCGACAGCAGCGCGGAGCGGATCTCGCCCCGGCGCATCCGCCGTCCCCCGTGCCAGTGCCCGCCGGCGAACGGCGGGCCCTCCGCCCACGGCGGCCGACCGTACCAACGTCCTCTTCCCATCGAAACCGTTCTCCTATCGAGACTGTTGTCGTCCTATCACGATATATCGTAACAGTCCCCCGGGAGGAACAGGCAACGTGGAGACTCGAAGTCGAGGAAACCTCTGACCAGCTAGGTTGCCGCCCGGAGGTGTCCGGGCACCTGGTGGGCTCCCCCGCCTTCAAAGCGGGTGGGACGGGCGATCCCCGTCCGGCGGGTTCGATTCCCGTCCACCTCCGCCACCGCTCCCGCGGCGGGGCGGTCAGACGGCGAGGAGGTCGCGCGCGCCGGTGTCGCTCGACGGGTGCCGCAGCTTCGACATCGCACGCGCTTCGATCTGACGGATGCGCTCACGCGTGAGGTTGAAGTGCTCGCCGACCTCCTCGAGCGTGCGGGGCTCGCCGCGGTCGAGGCCGAAGCGGAGGCGCAGGATCTCACGCTCGCGCTCGTCGAGGGGGCCGAGCAGCTTGGCGATCTCCTCGGGGAGGAGGGCCGTGGCGGCGACCTCGAACGGCGACTCGGCCGAGCGGTCCTCGACCACATCGCCCAGCTCGGCGTCGCCGTCCTCGCGCAGCGGCTCCGACAGCGAGAGCGGCTCGGCCGCGAAGCGCAGGGCCTCGGTGACCTTGTCCTCCGGCATCTCGACCTCGGCGGAGAGCTCGGAGAGCGTGGCCGGCCGGCCCAGCTTCAGCTCGAGCCGGGCGCGCGCCTTCTGCAGGCGGGCGAGCGTGTCGCCCGCGTGCACGGGCAGACGGATGGTGCGGCCCGTGTTGGCGATGCCGCGGGTGATGGCCTGGCGAATCCACCACGTGGCGTAGGTGGAGAACTTGAAGCCCTTGCGCCAGTCGAACTTCTCGACTGCGTGCATCAGGCCGAGGTTGCCCTCCTGGATGAGATCGAGGAGCGGCAGCCCCGACGCCTGGTACTTCTTCGCGATCGAGACGACGAGCCGCAGGTT
>VAWU01000026.1:97406-133676 GCA_005888325.1 Actinomycetota bacterium | reverse complement strand
CGTCCTCGCCCTCGATGGCGCCCTTGCGGAGCTCGCGCTTGCGGGCGGCGGAGAGGTCCTTGCCCCCCTGCTCGAGTGCGCCTCGCGATGCGTTGCCCGCCTCGATGGCCTTCGCCAGGCGAACTTCGTCGTCCTTGGTCAACAACGGGTACTGCCCGATGTCGGTGAGGTAGAGCCGGACGAGGTCTTCCTCGTCTCGCTCGACACGCTCCTTCGGCAAGAAATGTCCTTTTGGTGAGGCCTACAACTGGTGTGGCGGTCTAGCTGGTGTACCGGTACTGCAACGTGGCCCTTTGACAACGCCGGTCAGGGCGCGCGGATTCCCACTACGTCGGGTGGGCAGCGGCCTACCGACTTCCACGATACCTGGCCGGTCAAGGTCAGCGGTCACGACCACGGCCCGCTCCTGCATCTCGGTTCGGGGCCTTCTCCGTTGGGAGGCCGTTACATTGGGAGGTCGTGCCGGACGAGGTGCAGCTGACCGTCGTCACGATGACCTTCGATGCGACCGAGCCCGAGCGCCTCGCCGCCGCGCTCTCCCGCTACGTGGTGCTCAGCCGCTCCCACCCCGGCTGCCGCAACATCGACCTCTGCGTCTCCATGACCCGCCCCGCGCGCTACGTCGTCATCCAGAAGTGGGCGACGCCCGAGGCCCAGCGGGCCCACTTCGACTCACCCGAGATGGTGGGGATGGCCGAGGCGTGCGTCGGCCTGCTGGCCGCCCCGCCCGACATCGACCTGCTCGACGGCGTCAGCGCCCACGACCTCGCTTGACCACGGCGCGGGTGTCGGCCGCCTCGGTCTCGGCGCAGACGGCCTGCAGGTCGGCCCAGGTCAGTCCGTCGGCGGCCCACAGGCGGTCGAAGGCCTCGTCGGCCACGTCGGTGAAGCCGTGGCGGATGCGGAAGTGGTAGCGCCGGCGCTCCTTCTGCACACGCCACCCGAGACGCTCGCAGCGGCCGACCGCGTAGGTGTCCCATGCGACGTGCTCGCGCAGCGCGATGTCCTCGTCGGGCGGCGCCTCCGCGAACGAGGGGTCGAGCCGGTCGTGCGCCCGGAACAGCAGCCGGCCGAGCACGCTGCGGACGCTCTTCTCGCTGAGATGACGCGGTCGCTTGGCGTCCTCGAACGCGCCACTCTCGATCGCGACCGTGACCGGATCGATCGCCACGACCTCGGTCTTGCCGAGCGGCGAGGTCTCGTCGACCTCGACGCGCACCTCCGTGCCGTCGGGGAACCCGATGGTGTCGGCGACGTCGGCCGCCACCTCGGCGATGCTCGCGGCCTCGTACTGCACGAGCGTGAACTCCGCGGGCACGACCGTGACCTTCACGCTCACTGGCCGTTCCCGCCCGCGGCGCGTCTGGCGCCGGAGTCGCCGATGCTGCCCGGTCCGGCGATGCCCCCGGCCTCCACGACGAGGCCCTCGAGCCGGGCCTGATGGTTGGCGGCGCGGGTCGCGTCCGCCGGCGTCACGATCACCGACTGGAGCATCATCTCGCCGTCGCGCCAGTCGTCGAGCTCGTCCTGCAGCACGAACTTGAGGGACCGGATCGTAGGCGCATCGGTGATCGTGCTCGTGGCGTTGAGGTGGTAGGTGTAGGCGGCGATCTTGTGCGGGATCAGCACGCGGTACACGCCGACGAGCTTCTCGATGGTCAGCTCGGGCGCCTCGGGCTCGGTGACCGCGTCGACGAAGGTCACGAAGGCGTCGTTGGGCGGGACGCACAGCCGGTCGGGGTTCATCTCGCGCAGCTCGGGCAGGCGCTTGTGCCACAGCTCCGAGTGCCAGGCGTGGTGATAGCAGTGGGTGCCGAGACGCATCTTGATGTCGAGCTCGGGCACCGTGGCGACCCAGCCGCCGAGCGCCTCGAACAGGCGCATCTCGATCCACTTGTAGTGGCCGACGCGACGAGCGGACTCCTCGACGTCGAACAGGCCGGGGAGCTGGCGGCGGTCCCATGGTGCGAACGCCGCGCGCGGCGGCGGGGTTGTCTCGGGCATGCGGGCAGATTAGGCGGTGGGCGCCGCCGACCGCCGGGCCGGACGCGCGACCATTCGCGGCCCGAGCTCGGCCACGAGTATCCCCGCGAGGATGAGAAGGGCGCCGGCGATGCCGAGCGCGCCCAGGCGATCGCCCACGAGGTAGCCGGCGACGCCGGCGAAGACCGGCTCGAGCATGAGCAACAGCGCGGTCCGCGACGGGCCGATCCACTGTTGGGCCCAGACCATGCAGCCGAAGGCCACGGCCGACGCGGCCAAACCGGTGTACGCCGCCGCCCACCAGGCCTGAAAGGTGAAGTCGTAGCCCCCGAGGAAGAAGCCGGGGACCAGGCAGCCGACCGCCACCACCCCCAACTGCACCGCGTTGAGTCGATGGGTGTCGTGCTTGGGCGACAGCTCGGCCAGCATCACGATCTGCACCGCGAACGCGAGGGCGCAACCGAGCGTGAGCGCCTCGCCCCGACCCAGCGCAAGGGTGGCGCCGTTCAGGAGGAAGACCCCGACGAGCGCGACCATGATGCCGGCGACGGTCGTCGGCGTCGGTGGCCGGCGGAGCACGAGGGCCGAGATCACGGGCACCGCAGGCACCAGGAGGTAGGTGAAGAACGCGGAGCGGGTCGTGGTCGTGTACTGCAGCCCGATGGTCTGGAAGAGGAAGCCCACCATGAGCACGACGCCGGTCAGCGCGCCCGCGCGCAGCCAGCCGGGGGTGACGGGCCGGCGGCGAGCGACGACCCACGCGGCCGCGGCGCCGATCGCGAACCGGACGCCGAGGAACGGCACCGGTCCGACGTCGCGCACGGCGTCCTTGACCACGACGAACGTCGTCCCGAAGAAGAAGGCGGCGGCCACGAGCGCCACGTGGGCGCGCGTGCTCTCGGTGAAGCGGCGCGTCAACCCGTGTAGCGGTTCGTGATCGGCACCCGCCGGTCCTTGCCGAACGCCTTTGGCGTGACGCGCACGCCGGGCGGGTACTGGCGGCGCTTGTACTCGGCCCGGTCGACGAGACCGACGACCCGGCGCACGAGGTCGGGATTGAAGCCCGCGGCCTCGAGCTCGCCCGCGGTGAGGTCGTCCTCGACGTAGGCCTCGAGGATCGGGTCGAGCACCTCGTAGGGGGGGAGCGACTGGTCGTCGCGCTGATCGGGCCGCAGCTCGGCAGAGGGCGGCTTGGTGAGCACGGCCTCCGGGATGACCTCGCGGCCGGCGCGGGCGTTGAGGTCGCGGCAGAGCGCGTAGACCATCAGCTTGGGCACGTCCTTGATGACCGCGAAGCCGCCCGCGCTGTCGCCGTAGAGCGTGGAGAAGCCGGTGGCCATCTCGCTCTTGTTGCCGGTGGTCAACACCAGCCAACCGAACTTGTTCGACAGCGCCATCAGGGTGACGCCGCGCGCACGCGCCTGCACGTTCTCCTCCGCGAGGCCCTCGTCGGTGGCCGCGAACGAGGGTGCGAGCATCTCGAGGAAGGCCCGGTGGGCGGGCTCGATGGCGATCGTGCGGAAGTCGATGCCGAGGACGTCGGCCAGCCGGGCCGCGTCGGTACGTGAGCCCTCGCTGGAGTAGCGCGACGGCATCGACACCCCGTGCACGTGCTCGGCCCCGAGCGCGTCGACGGCGACGGCGGCGACGAGCGACGAGTCCACTCCACCCGAGAGCCCGAGGACCACATCGGTGAATCCGTTCTTGGCGACGTAGTCGCGCGTGCCGAGCACGAGCGCCTCGTAGATCTCGCGCTCCCGCGCCAGCGGCTCCGCGCACGTCGGGTGGACGCGCGTGTCGTGCTCGGCGGCCTCGCCCGTGACCGTGACCTGTGCGAGGGGCGAGCTCGACGCCCGGCCGCGGGGGTCGAGCAGCCGCTTGCGGAAGGAGGGCCGCACGTCGAGGTCCACGACCATGACGTCCTCCACGAACTGGGGGGCGCGCGCCAGCACCGCGCCCGACGCGTCCACGACGAGCGAGGCACCGTCGAAGACCAGCTCGTCCTGTCCCCCGACCTGGTTGACGTAGACGAGCGAGCACGAGGCGTCGGCCGCGCGCGTGCCGAGCATGCGCTCGCGCTCCTCGAGCCGGCCCGCGTAGTACGGGGAGGCGTTGAGGTTGACGACGAGCTCGGCCCCGCCCGCGGCCTGCGCGGAAGCCGGCCCGTTCGGGCTCCAGATGTCCTCGCAGATCGACACGCCCACCCGTACGCCGCCGATGACGAAGAGCACCGGGTCGCCTTGGCCGGGGGCGAAGTAGCGCTGCTCGTCGAACACGGCGTAGTTGGGCAACAACCGCTTGTGGTACACGCCCTGCACCTGGCCGTGGGCGCAGACCGCGGCCGCGTTGTGCAGGTCGTTCGTGCGGTCGACGAAGCCCACGATCGCCGCGCATCGGCCGGTGCGCGCCGCGAGCTTCTCGAGCGACGCCAGGTTGTCGGCGACGAACCCCGGCTTGAGCAGGAGGTCCTCGGGCGGGTAGCCCGTGACCGCGAGCTCGGGGAACACCGCGAGATCGCATCCGGCCGCCTCGGCGCGGTCGAGCATGGCGAGCAGGGCCGTCACATTGCCGTCGAGGTCGCCCACCACGGTGTTCAGCTGGCAGGCGGCGATCCGTAGTCGCGCCACACGACGAGACTATCGGGGTGGCGATCGATTCCCGGCCTGACAGACTGCCGCGGTGGCGTCCGACACGCTGACCGACACCGTCGAGCACTCGGCCGCGCCGGCCGCGGTGGCCGTCGCGATCGAACGGCTGGTGGAGGCGCACGACGGGCTCGCGACCCGGCTCGACACCGACCGGGGGCTGCGCGACGCGATCGTCGCGGTGACCGCCGCCAGCCGGGCGCTGACCGACGCGTGCCTGCGCGACGGGCGCGCCATCGATGTGCTGGCCGATCTCGAACGACGACCCGCGCTCGACGCCGACGATACTGCTGCGCTCGCGAGCTGGAAGCGCCTCGAGCTCCTGCGCATCGCAGCTCGCGACCTCCTGGGTCGGGACGGGCTCGAGACCGTGGTGCGCGCTCTGTCCGCGCTGGCCGCCGACGTCATCGATGCGGCGTGGCGGTTCGCAGACGAGCCGCCGCTGGCGGTGATCGCGATGGGCAAGCTCGGCGGGTGCGAGCTGAACTACGCGAGCGACATCGACGTGATGTTCGTCGGAGAGGGTGAGGCCGGGGCCCGCCAGCTGATGGAGGTGGCGCGGACGTGCTTCCGCGTCGACGCCGACCTGCGTCCGGAAGGCCGGGACGGCCCGCTCGTGCGCTCACTCGAGTCGTTCGAGGCGTACTGGGACCGGTGGGCGCAGACCTGGGAGTTCCAGGCGCTCCTCAAGGCCCGCCCCGTCGGCGGCGCCACCGATCTCGGCTCCGACTTCCTCACCGCCGCGCACAAGCGGCTGTGGGAGCGGCCGTTCACGGCGGACGACGTGCGCTCGGTGCGGGCCATGAAGGCGCGGGCCGAGGACGCCCTCGCGCGCAAGGGGCTGAGGGACCGCGAGGTCAAGCGCGGTCGCGGTGGCATACGCGACATCGAGTTCGCCGTGCAGCTCCTGCAGCTCGTGCACGGACGCAGCGACGCGGACCTCCGCTCGCCCACGACGCTCGACGCGCTCGCCGAGCTCGAACGGGCCGGCTGTGTGGCGGCCGACGACGCGCGCGCGCTCGCGGACGCGTACCGCTTCCTGCGCGTGCTCGAGCACCGCCTCCAGCTCGTCGACGAGCAACAGGTGCACGCGCTCCCTACCGACGTCGCCGCCCGCACCCGGCTGGCGCGCGTCATGGGCTACCGCGACACCGTCGCGGGCGACGCGCTCGCGCAGCTCGAGGCGGTGCTCCTGCTGCACCAGTCGACGGTGCGGTCGATCCACGAACGGCTCTTCTTCCGGCCCCTGCTCGACACGCTGGCGGGATCGGCGAGCGCCACCCTGCCCCCGGGCGAAGCCGAGACCCGGCTGGCCGCGTTCGGCTTCACCGACCCGGCGCGAACCCGTCAGGCCGTCCAGGAGCTGACGCGAGGGCTCAGCCGCTCGTCCCGGCTCATGCGGCAGCTGATGCCACTGCTGCTCGAGTGGCTGTCCGAGTCACCCGACCCCGGCCTCGGTCTGCTCGGCCTGCGCAAGCTCAGCTCCGGGCCGCAACGCACCACCGAGCTCGCCACCGCGTTCCGCGACTCGCCGGAGGCAGCCCGGCGCCTGTGCGTCGTGCTCGGCACGAGCGGGCTCCTCACCCAGACGCTCGAACACCACCCCGACCTCATCCCCGCGTTGGGCGACCCCGACGCGATGGCGCCGCGTCCACCCCAGATCCTGGCCGCCGGCGCCACCGTCGCGCTGTCCTGGCGGGGCGGTCGAAAGGAGCGCCGGGGCGGTCTACGCCGGTTCAAGGAACGCGAGGAGCTCCGCATCGCAGCGCGCGACATCCTCGGGCTCGAGGGCGACGACGCCACGACGGTGCCCGCGACCGCCCGACAGCTCACCGCGCTGGCGGAGGCATGCGTGCGCGCCGCGCTCGACGCGGTCGCGCCGCGCCTGCCGTTCGCGGTCATCGCGATGGGCCGGTTCGGTGGCGCGGAGCTGTCCTACGCGAGCGATCTCGACCTGCTGTTCGTCTACGACGGGACGACGCCGGCCGACTTCGCCGCGGCCGAGCAGTCGGCCGAGACGCTGCTGGCGTTCCTGGGCGAGGCGGGGCCCGGGCGCATCTACGCCACCGACCTCGACCTGCGGCCCGAGGGCAAGCAGGGACCGCTCGCCCGGAGCCTCGACGGGTACCGCGCCTACTACGAGCGCTGGGGGCAGACCTGGGAGCGCCAGGCCCTCGTGCGCGCCCGCCCCGTCGCCGGCGACGACGAGCTCGGCCGTCGCTTCATGCAGGTGGCGGGGGACCACGTGTGGGGGCAGCCGCTGACCGACGACCAGGCGCGCGAGATCCGGCGCATGAAGGCGCGCATCGAGCGCGAGCGACTGCCGGCCGGCGACGACTCCAGCTTCCACCTGAAGCTCGGTCGGGGCTCGTTGTCCGACGTCGAGTTCACTGCTCAGCTGTTGCAACTGCAGCACGGTGTTCGTGAGCCGGGGACGATCGCCGCGCTCGACGCGCTCGCTGCGGGCGGTCAACTCGACGCCGACGATCGCGCCGTGCTCGCCGACGCGTACCGCTTCTGCGAGCGTACGCGCAACCGGTGGTTCCTCGTGAAGGGAGCGCCGGGCGACGCGCTCCCCACCCAGCCCGAGCAGCTCTCCCGGCTGGCCCGTTCGCTCGACAGCACACCCGGCGAGCTGCGCGAGAGCTACCGCCGCGTCACCCGTCGCGCCCGTCAAGTGGTGCAACGTCTCTTCTACGGCCAGTCCGTCGCGGGATGAGCGCGCCGACAGCCGTCATCCGAACCGATGCGCTCACCAAGGTCTACCCGGGCGATCTCCGCGCCGTCGACGGGCTCGACCTCGAGGTGCACGAGGGCGAGATCTTCGGCTTGCTGGGGCCCAACGGCGCGGGGAAGACCACGACCGTCGGCATGCTCACGACCCGCGTCATCCCCACCAGCGGCCGGGCGACGGTCGGCGGCATCGACGTGTGGGCGCACCCCAGCCTGACCAAGCAGGTCATCGGCGTGGTGTCGCAGACCAACACGCTGGACCGCAGCCTCACCGTGCGCGAGAACCTCTACTTCCACGGCCGCTACTTCGGGATGAGCGGGCGCGAGGCCAGCCGGGCGGCCGACGAGGCGCTCGAGCGCTTCCGGCTCGCCGATCGCGCCTCGGCCGAGACCAACGCGCTCTCCGGCGGCATGGCCCAACGCCTGATGGTCGCCCGCTCGATCCTGCACCGGCCCCGCACCCTGTTCCTCGACGAGCCCTCGGCCGGGCTCGACCCGCAGAGCCGCCTCGCCCTGTGGGAGATACTGGGCGAGCTGCACGACGACGGAGAGACGATCCTGCTGACGACCCACTACATGGAAGAGGCCGACCGGCTCTGCGACCGGGTGGCGATCATGGACCGCGGCCGCATCCTCGCGCTCGACACACCGGCGGAGCTGAAGCGCACGGTGGGCGCCGACACCATCGTGAAGATCTCGGCCGAAGGCGACCTCGCCGCGCTGGCCCACCACCTCGAGGGCCTCGAAGGTGCGATGCGCGTGCAGGTCGTCGACAGCGTCGTGCGCGTGCACCTGCGCGGCTCACAGGGCGTGCTGCCGAAGGTCGTCACCCGAGCCGAGGCCGGCGGCTTCACGATCACCGACCTCTCGGTCACCGAGCCCACGCTCGAGGCGGTGTTCATCAACCTCACGGGGAAGGACCTGAGGGAGTGACCACAGAGGTTCGTCCGCCCGACGTGACCCTCGCCGAGCTGCGCCCTCCGACGCGCGCCGCGATCACCGCGTTCAATGCCCTGCTCCTGCGCGACTTCGCAGTGCTGCGCAAGAGCCTGCCCGTCTTCATCGTGCGCACCATCATGCAACCGGCCCTGTTCGTCTTCGTCTTCACCTACGTGTTCCCGAAGATCGGGCAGGGCATCGGGGGACCGGGTCGCTCGGAGGCGGCCTTCGCCATCCTCATCGTGCCCGGCGTCGTCGCGATCGCGTGCATCTTCCAGGGCGTGCAGGCCGTCGCCCTGCCGCTGGTGCAGGAGTTCGGCTACACGCGCGAGATCGAGGACCGCGTGATGGCCCCGCTCCCGGTGTGGGGCGTGGCCGCGCAGAAGATGGTGTCAGCCGCGTTGCAGGGCCTGCTCGCGGCAGCGATCGTGTTCCCGCTGGCTGCCGTCATCCCCACCACGTCGGTGCACCTCGACGTGCACTGGCCGGTGCTGCTCACGGTGGCTCCGCTCGCCACGCTGCTCGGCGCCGCGTTCGGCATGACCATGGGGACGCGGGTGCAGCCCAACCAGGTCCCGCTCATGTTCAGCGTCGTGATCATCCCGATCACCTTCCTGGGTGCGACCTACTACCCGTGGGCCCGACTGTCGCCCATCCCCTGGCTCAAGGTGGCGGTGCTGCTCAACCCGCTCGTCTACATGAGCGAGGGGTTGCGCGCCGCGCTCACGCCGCAGTTCCCGCACATGAACCTCGCCGCGATCTACGGCGCGCTGATCACGTACACCTGCCTGCTCACGTGGGCGGGCATCAACGGATTTCGTCGACGCGTACTCACCTGACGATCGCGCTGGCTGCCGTCGTGGCCACCACGACGGCGGGCACGGCGGCCGCGCTCGACGCGCAAGCACCGCCGCGGCCGCCGCCGATGGCGACCGTCGCGCGCGTGGACGGCATCGACGTCACGGTCGTCAGCGATTCGCCCGTCGTCGCCGACGGTCTGCGGGCGGCGGACATCGTGCCGCGGGACGGCGCCCTGGTCGCGGCCGCCAGCGGTCGGGTGCTCGACGCGCACGCGGACCGGGCCACGATCAGCCTCGACGGTGAACCGGTCGGGTCGCACGCCCGGCTCCGACGGCGCGGCCAGGTGCTCGTGCAGAACGGCGCGGCCCGCGTCGAGCCGGTCGACGTGCGTACGCAGGCGGCCCTGCCGACGGGCCTCCCCGACGTCGAGAACTCGGTGTGGCAACCGGGAACACCGGGCCTCGACGAGATCATCACCGGCCACCGGAGCGGCGAGGTGGTGTCCCGCCGCACCCTCATCCCCGCAGGGCCCGCGATGCCGAACCCCGGCCGGGTCATCGCGCTCACGTTCGACGACGGCCCCAGCCCCGACTGGACGCCTCTGGTGCTCGAGATCCTTCGCAGGTTCGCGATCAAGGCGACGTTCTGCACGGTCGGCTACAACCAGCGACGCCATCCCGAGCTCGTCCGAGAGGAGCTCGCCGAGGGCAACACCCTCTGCAACCACACCTCCCACCACCCGATGCTCGACCGGCTTCCTCCCGAGCAGGTCACCGCGGAGATCACCGACAACGCCGCGGACCTGCGCGCCATCACCGGCCAGGACGCGCAGTTCTTCCGGGCGCCCGGTGGACGGCTCACCCCACAGGTCATCGACGTCGCCCACCGCATCGGCGAGCGGGTGCTGGGATGGAACGTCGACCCCAAGGACTATCTGCGGCCGCCGCCGGAGGTGCTGCGCGACCGCATCCTGGGCGCGGCCAAGCCGGGAGCGGTGGTGATCCTGCACGACGGGGGTGGGGTCCGCGCGAGCACCGTCGCGATGCTCCCCGAGCTGCTCCTGCGGCTCATCGCGGCCGGGTACGCGATCGTGCCCACCGTCCCCGGCCCGCCGCCCATGTTCTGATCGGGCCGGGTTCGGCAGACACTCAGCCCGGGTCGCGCGTCTTGCGGCGCCGGCTGCCGAGCACGATGAGCACGCCGGATCCGACCAGCGCGACGCCGACGAGCGCCCCGCGGGCGATGGCGGCACCGGTCGTGGCGGTGCCGGCCCGCGCGACGGGATCGCAGACGATCTCGAACCGCAGGGTCTGCGTCACACGCGTCGCGTTCGTCGCGGAGCCAGAGGCGACGACCGCGTTGGGACCGCACACGGCGGTCGCGCGCGTGCCGTTGATCTCCATCGATCTCGCGGAGATGACCATCACCTCGAACTGCACGCAGCCGTTGGCGTCGGCAGTCGCGTTGAGCACGAAGGTCCCGTTGGCGGTGACGCGCACGGTCGCGCCCGGCGCGAAGCCACACAGCTCCGAACTCTTCGTCTCGCCCACGGCGATGGTGCCGAGGTCCTCGCTCGAGCCCGTGCCCGACGGTTGCGTCGTGGGCGGGCCCGGCGGATAGCCGGTCTGCGCGTCCGCAGGAGCCGCGACCAGGAGCAGGAACCCCGCGATCGTGACGGTGCGCTTCAGTCGCAAGGCAAGGCGAGGCTTCATCTCTCATCCCTTCGGTCGGGGCGACACCGCCCGCGGCGAATGCGATCTCGGGCCTGGCTCACCGGAGCCCCCACGTGACGGTGCGCACGCGGTCCCACGGTCCCGCCCAGCGGGCGGGTCCCGTTACGTGCCACGCCGGCGCGTCCAGCTCCACGTCGAGCCGGACGGGCTCCATCCGGGCCTGGGGCACGAGCCGGAGCTGCAGCCGGCCGTCGCGCACCGCGCGGGGGATGACCGTCTCGAAGCCAACGCGTGCCGTGCCGCCCGCGCCCACCTCGGTGAAGGCCCAGGCCGGGTTGTCGGGGTAGTAGAGCGCGACGGGCACGCCGAGGCCGCGCACGCGCGCGATCGAGCCGGCGTCGATTCCCCGGCCCTTGACCACGAGCACCGCGTCGGGCCCGAGCTGTTGCACGGTCTCGACCAGCGCCGGGCCTGCGCGTGCAACGCGGGCTCGGTAGTTGAAGCGCCGGCCCAAACGGGTCGTCGCGGTCGGCGGTGGCGCCGACGAACCTGATTGCGAGCGGTACGGATCGGTCGTGAGGACGGTCGCCTCGGTGGCCAGGCCGGGCTCGAAGGAGCGGGCCAGCGCTCCGGGGCCGAGCTCGCCGAAGAGCAGGAGCTTCATGCGGCCCTAATGGCCGGTCTCGGCGCGGGCCGGCGCGCTGCGGGCTCACGCCCGAGCCAGTGCGCGAGCACGAGGAGAGCCCACGCACGCAGGCCGCGCATGGCACCGGAGCGAGCGTCGTCGGCGAGCAGCCGGCGGGCACAGGTCACGTCGACCATGTCGGCGAAGGGTCCTCCGGTGGTCAGCACCTCGTCGGGCCGGAGGAGCGGGAGCCAACGCGGCCACGGCAACGCGAAGGCGACCTTGCGGGCACGGGCGCGGGTCACCAGCAGCTCGTCGCCCATCAGTCGCGCGAGGTCG
Source organism: Actinomycetota bacterium (assembly GCA_005888325.1). Lineage (NCBI taxonomy): Bacteria > Bacillati > Actinomycetota > Actinomycetota bacterium. Next base: position 121,938 of record VAWU01000026.1, on the reverse strand, counting down.
TGCTTGGTGGGCTCGGCCCGCTCGGTGGCGTGGACGAAGGTGGGGTCGAGGAACGGCACCCTCACCTCCACGCTGTTCGCCATGGAGAACACGTCGGTGTCGCGCAGCAGCGTCGCCCGGAGGTAGACCGCGAAGTCGAGCTGTCGGAGCTGGGCTCGATCGGAAGCGTCGGCGTCGGTCAGCCATCGCGGCGACGGTTCCGCGACCCCGCCGGTGAGCCGGCGGATCTCGTCGTCGTCGAAGAGGCGCCGCCAGGCCGTCCATGTCGCAGCCGCCGAACCTGCGTCGAGGATCGCCTCGAGTCGGGATGCGGGTTGGCCGAGCCAAGGTGCGAGCGCGGCCGCGGCGCCCGGGCGCAGTCCGCTCGGGAGCCGATCCCAGACCCGGCGGGCCCGCCGTACCTGCCGCAGCCGGCGGGTGTAGCCGTAGCCCCCGAGCGTCTCGTCACCACCGAGTCCGCTGAGCGCGACCGGGAAGCCGCGATCGACCGCCGCCCTTGCCACGAGGAAGAGGAACGCGTCCGCGGACCGGGCGAGGTCCGCTTCGTGGACAGCGACCACCTCGTGAGGGAGCCCGTAGTGCCGGGCGGTCTCCGCCGCGAGGCGCACGTCCTCGGAGTTGTCGTGCGTCGACAGCGTGAGCGCCGAGACGGGTGCTCCCGTGTCGGCCGCGACCGCAGCGAGGAGCGCGGAGTCGAAGCCACCGCTGAGGAACAGCGCGGTGGGGCGGTCGCTGCGGAGCTGACGGGCGATCGAATCGCGTGCTGCTTCCGCCGGAGTCGCGCCACCGGCAGACCGAGCGGCGAACGGACGGATGCGAACCGTGTGGTCGTGCCACGTGAGGATGGTGCCGGGCTCGAGCTCGGCCACACGCTCGTAGGCGACATCGGTCACCGGCGAGCCGAAGCGGAGGAACTCGCGGATCGCGTCCGGTCGCGGGCGGAGGCCGAACGCCGCCGCGAGCGGCGTCACCTCGGAAGCGGCAACCAGTCCATCGCCGTCGCCCAGCCAGTACAGCGGCTTGATGCCGAACGAATCGCGAGCGAGGTGCAGGCTGTGGCTGCGGTCGTCCCAGAGCGCGAACGCGAACATGCCGTTGAGTCGCTCGCACGCACCCGCCACGCCCCATTCGACGACCGCGTGCAGCACCACCTCGGTGTCGCCGGTGGTGACGAACCGGTGGCCCCGCTGCTCCAGGCGGTGGCGGAGACCGGCGAAGTTGTAGATCTCGCCGTTGTAGACGAGGGTCGCTCCGGCGAGCTCCATCGGTTGGTCGGAACGCGGGTTCGGGTCCATGATCGCGAGGCGTGCCATCGCGAGCGCGCAGGTCGCCATGACGACCGATCCGGTGGAGTCGGGCCCACGGTGCCGGAGGGCGAGGAGGATCGCATCCAGCTCGGGCCCCAGCCGGCCCGCGGTCGCGACGATGCCGCACACGTCGTTCCCTATCCGGCCACGCCGCGCACGACGTCGGCGGCTTGCCCGGCGATGGAGCGGTAGTCGAACCGGGGGGCCAGCTCCCGCAGGGCCCATCCCTTCTCGACGCGCGCCGGATCCCGTTCGACGCGCGCGATCGCGTCCGCGAGGCGCGCCGGATACGACTGGTCCCAGGCGCCGTGGTAGTCGAGCAGCATCTCGTCGGGCAACACGTCGACCGCGGTGCCGACCCTGGTCGCGAGCAGGTACCGGCCCGCGGCGAGGTACACGGGGAGCTTCCCGGTCGTCCGCACCCGGCTCGCCGGGTCGTTCGTCTGGGTCAGCAGGCAGACGTCGCAGACCGCCAGGTACGCGGCGAGCGACCGGTACGGGACCCGCCCGATCACGTGGAGTCGATCCGAAATGGCGAGCTCGCCCGCCAGCCGGCGCATCTCGAGAAGACAGTGCCGTCGCCGATCAACACCGCGTGGAGGTCGAGGTCGCGGCGGAGCGCGATCGCGTGCAGCAGCTCCCAGCCGAGACCGCCGCCCAGCCGCGGGTACCAGGAGAAGTGACCCTGGATCCCGATGGTGAACGCGTCGGTGAGACCGAGCTGCTCGCGCAGCCCGTCACCGTCGACGGGGCGGAAGGCGTCGAGGTCGACACCGTCGGGCACCACGTGCACCTCCTTCGAGCAACCCTGCTCCCGGAGGAACCGAGGGTGGTGAGTGCCCCGCACGACGAACGCTCGGGCCGAGCGGTACGCGTACGTCTCCATCAGACGCGCCGCGGCGATCTCGGATCGGGGCGCGCGCACGACCCGCAGGAACGCAGAGGGCGCGTCGCCCGTGTCGACGACGAGCTTTGCCGAGGACGATCGGAACCGCGCGCCGAGCAGCGGCGCACTCGCCAGGTCGACGGCGTAGACGACATCGGCCCGGCGGGCCGCGGTCGCGAAGCGGCGAGCATCGGCGAGCCGGCTTCCCTTCCGACAGAGCACCTCGACCTCGAACCCGTCGAGCGCGCCCGCGATCCGCGTGGCGCGCACTTGCGCGGCCGAGCCCTGCGCACCGTTCGCGATCAACGTGACCTTCTGCACGCGTTGTCACCTCGTCTCAGGTGGCAGCACGGAGCACGTGGTCTCGGTGTTCGCAGCTGCAAGCAGCAACTCACAATGTCGACCCGACCGTGAGGCAGGTGAAGCGCGAAAATCAGGCGACCGGCGACCTCGACCACACCGGGCGAGTTTCCGCTCGGCGCCCTACGGTCGTGGTCGTGGTCGACGGAAGGGCAGCCGATGCCGAGAACGCGGCCGCCGCGCTCGAGGCGGCCGGGCTGTACGATCCCCTGGCGGCGGATGCGCGGGACCGACTCGAGGCGCTCCGGCTCCTCATGGAGCACGGGGCGACGGTCGACGACATCGTCGCCGCGCGCGACGAGCTCGGTGGTCTGGCGGCGCGTCTCGTGCTTCGTCCCGGGGAACGCCTCACCTGGCGAGAGGTGGCCGAGCGCGCCGGTGTGCCGCTCGAGCTGGTCGCTCGGATCCGGCGGGCCGCGGGGTTCGCCGATTCCGATCCCGACGCACAGCTCGGCAGCAACGAGGAGGTGGCGCTCATGCAGGGGTTCGCCGCCACCGCCCAGATGTTCGGCGAGGACGTGGTCCTTCAGCTCACACGCGTGATTGGCTCGGCGACAGCGCGGATCGCCGACGCGTTGGTCTCCGCGTTCGTGGTGGGCATCGGGCCGGCTGCGATGGCGGACGATCCGTCGGGTCTCGAGTTGGTGCGCGCCAACCTGGACGCGGTCAACCTGCTGCCCGTTCTCACCGCTGCGATCGACATCATGCTGCGCGGCCACATGGTCGCGCTGCAGCGTCCTCTGGCCGACATGGAGGGCGCGGGAGGCGTGGAGACACAGCGGCTCGCGGTCGGCTTCGTCGACCTCGTCGGGTCGACCGCCCTCGCCCGCACCCTCACGACCATGCAACTCGGCGCCGCCCTCACCGAGTTCGAGGAGACGGCCGCGGATTGCGTCGTGGGCCACGGCGGCCGTGTCGTCAAGCTGATCGGTGACGAGATCATGTTCGTGGTCGGCGACCCGGTCGCGGCGTGCGCCATGGCCCTCGACATCGTCGCCGCCCTCGAGCACCACGCCGTCCTGCCACGGGTACGCGGCGGTCTGGCCGACGGAGAGGTGCTGACCTTCGGAGGGGACTGCTTCGGACCGGTGGTCAACCTCGCCGCCCGACTGGTGAAGGAGGCCGAGCCCGGTGGCGTCGTCGTCGACCCCGAGATCCGCCGTCTGGTCGAGAGCACCTCGCCGGGCTACCGGTTCGACACGATCGGCGAGCGTGCGCTCGTGGGTTTCGAGGCAAACCTGGAGCTGGCGGTGGTGACACGGAACGCGCCCGCCTGAGGAACGCGTTCGCGCGCCCTACTCGTCGCCCGTGTCCCAGCTCCGGGCTCGACGCGCACCACTCTTCACGCGAGTGATCACGGCCCCGAATAGCACCACGAGCACGACCCAGAAGGCGAGAATCGCGATGACCGTCACCACCGGCGAGAGCCCTCCCCAGTAACGCTCCCCAACGGTCGCGATTCTCGGACGACTCGCTCGACGTGTCAATCGCCGCCACGCGGTGTGTACGGGGTTATTGCGTCACGACCGCCGTTTGCATGAGCGAGAAGCACGCGAACGCACCATGTGACCCGGTGCCCCGGTGGTCGATACTCCCGTATGAGCATGTTGGCGGAAAGAGCCCCAGAGGTGGGAGAGCGGTATTTCATCGAGCTGCATCACACCCGACGCCAGCTCGGCTGGCTCGCCCATCTCCGCACCACCGTGGGCCTCGTAGCCACGGAACAGAACGAATACCGCCGTTTGGTTGTTCGCGAAGCGGAGCTCCTCGGCCTCGTCGCCTGAGGTCAGCGACCCGAAACCCCTAGATGTCGTAGTAGAGCATGAACTCCCAGGGGTGCGGCCGCAGTCGCACCTCGTCGATCTCGTGCTCGCGTTTGTAGGCCAACCACGTGTCGAGGAGATCGGACGTGAAGACGCCACCCGCGAGCAGGTACTGGTGGTCCGCCTCCAGCGCCTCGAGCGCCTCGTCGAGCGAGCCGGGTACCTGAGGCACGCGCGCCAGCTCCTCCGGCGGCAGGTCGTACAGGTCCTTGTCGACCGGGTCGGGCGGCTCGATGCGGTTCTGCACCCCGTCGATGCCGGCCAGGAGCTGCGCCGCGAACGCGAGGTACGGGTTGCACGACGGGTCGGGGCAGCGGAACTCGAGTCGCTTCGCCTTCGGGCTCTTCGAGTACAGCGGGATGCGCACGCTGGCCGACCGGTTGCGCTGCGAGTACACGAGGTTGACGGGCGCCTCGTAACCCGGCACCAGCCGCTTGTACGAGTTGGTGGTCGGCGCCGCGAAGGCGAGGATCGAACGGGCGTGAGTGAGCAGGCCGCCGATGTACCAGCGCGCCATGTCGGAGAGACCCGCGTAGCCGGTCTCCGAGAAGAACAGCGGCTCCCCGCCCTTCCACAACGACTGGTGCGTGTGCATGCCTGAGCCGTTGTCCTGGAAGAGCGGCTTCGGCATGAACGTGGCCGTGAGGTTGTGCTGCCGGGCCACGCTCTTCACCACGTACTTGTAGAGCATGAGCTTGTCCGCCATCGACAGCAGCGTGTCGAAGCGCATGTCGATCTCGGCCTGTCCGGCCGTGCCCACCTCGTGGTGTTGCACCTCGATCTCGATGCCCAGGCGCTCCATGACGAGGATCATCTCGGATCGCAGGTCCTGATAGTGGTCCATGGGCGGGACGGGAAAGTAGCCCTCCTTGTAGCGGGGCTTGAAGCCGAGGTTCGGCCCCTCGTCGCGCGCCGAGTTCCAGATGCCCTCCACCGAATCGACGGAGTAGTACGCCGAGTGCTGGTCCTGCGAGAAGCGCACGTCGTCGAAGATGTAGAACTCGGCTTCGGGCCCGAAGTACGCGGTGTCGGCCAGCCCCGTCGACACCAGGTAGTCCTCGGCCTTCTTCGCCACGTAGCGTGGGTCACGCGAGTACGGCTCGCCGGTCACGGGGTCGCGCACGAAGCAGTTGACGTTGAGCGTCTTGTGCACGCGGAACGGGTCGATCACCGCGGTGTTGGGGTCGGGCAGGAGGATCATGTCCGACTCCTGGATCTCCTGGAACCCCCGGATCGACGAGCCGTCGAACCCGTAGCCCTCGTCGAACGCGTCCTCGGAGAACTCGTGAGCCGGCACCGAGAAGTGCTGCATGAGGCCCGGGAGGTCGCAGAAGCGGAAGTCGATGATCTCGACGCCCTCGTCCTTGACCATCCCGAGGACGTCGGCGGGTGTGCGTTGCGGCACGGGGGGTTCCTCCCTGTTCGTTGGACAACCGGTTTGTTTGGGCGACCTGGTGGGTGGGGCCACCCTCTCGCCGGGGCGTTTCCCGGCAGTTGCACCTTTGTGAATGCTCAGTGAACTGGATCGCGAGGGGGCGGGCGGCTGCGAAGATAGCGGGCAGACGACGGAGGAGTCAGATGGAACGCCAGCAGGACTACGTGCTGCGCACGGTCGAGGAACGGGGCATCCGGTTCGTGCTCCTGTGGTTCACCGATGTCCTCGGCCAGCTGAAGTCGGTCGCCATCCCGCCCACCGAGCTCGAGACCGCCTTCGAAGAGGGCATGAGCTTCGACGGGTCCGCGGTCGACGGCTTCTCGCGCGTGCAGGAGAGCGACATGCTCCTCCTCCCCGACCCCAACACGTTCGAGCAGCTGCCATGGCGAGGGGGCGACGACGCGCCGGTCGCGCGCATGTTCTGCGACGTCTCCGACCTCGACGGCACGCCCTTCGCCGGCGACCCGCGCCACGTGTTGCGACGCACGCTCGACCGAGCTCGCGAACGCGGCTTCTCGTTCTACGTCGGGCCCGACATGGAGTTCTTCTACTTCGCCACGCCTGACGGCGAGGAGGTGCCAAAGCCCCTCGACCAGGGCTCGTACTTCGACCTCACCACTGCCGACGTGGCGAGCGACCTACGCAAGCGCACCGTGCTCTATCTCGAGCAGATGGGCATCCCCGTGCGCTACAGCCATCACGAGGACGCGCCCAGTCAGCAGGAGATCGACCTGCGCTACACCGACGCGCTGACGATGGCCGACAACGTGATGACGTTCAAGCTGGTCGTGAAGGAGGCCGCGCTCGAGCGCAAGGTGCACGCGAGCTTCATGCCCAAGCCGCTGGCGGGTGTGCAGGGCTCGGGGATGCACACCCACCTGTCGCTCTTCGAGGGCGACGTCAACGCCTTCTTCGACCCGGGCGACGAGTTCCATCTGTCGAAGGTGGCCAAGGGGTTCATCGCCGGCCTCCTGCTGCACGCGCGTGAGCTGACCGCGGTCACCAACCAGTGGGTCAACTCCTACAAGCGGCTCGTGATGGGGTTCGAGGCACCCATCTACGTCGCCTGGGCGCGCAACAACCGATCGGCCCTCGTGCGCGTCCCAGGAGCCAAGAAGGGCAAGGAATCGTCGACGCGCGTCGAGTTCCGCTCACCCGACCCCGCGTGCAACCCGTACCTCGCGTTCTCGGTCATGTTGGCCGCGGGCCTCAAGGGCATCGAGGAGGGCTACGAGCTCCCGCGCGAGCTCACCGCCAACCTCTACGAGCTCACCGACGAGGAGCGCATGGCCGAAGGCGTCGACGCCCTGCCGACGTCGCTCAACGACGCGGTCGACACCATGGAGCGCTCCGAGCTCATCGCCGAGGCCGTCGGCGAGCACGTCTTCGAGTGGTTCATCCGCAACAAGCGCGCGGAGTGGGCCGCCTACAAACGCCACGTCAGCGCGTTCGAGATGGAGCGGTACTTCAACCTCTGAGCATGGAACCGTTGCTGCTGTTCCCCGATCCCGCGCCGCCCGCCCTCGCGCAGATCCTCGATCTGGGCGGTTACCCGTGGAAGGCCACGTCCGGCCCCGACGCGGCGTCGCGCAACGAGCCGGAGGACGGCTGGGCGGGCGCCGTCGTGTGCGCCGACGACGACCCCGACGGTGCCTTCGCCCTCTGCCGGCTGCTACGCAAGCGCGACCTCCCGCTCGCGCCGCTGTTGCTCGTGCTCCGTCCGGACCAGCTCGACGACCTCGAGCTGCGCGAGGACCTGTTCGACGACTTCTGCGTCGTGCCGCTCCAGCCCCGCGAGCTGGAGGCGCGGCTCAAGCACCTGTTCTGGCGCACGGGTCGCGGCACCCGCCCCGAGCTGGTCGAGTACGGCGAGCTGCTGCTCAACCTCGAGACCTATCAGGCCGCGATCGGTGGCCGCCCGCTCGACCTCACGTTCATGGAGTACGAGCTGTTGAAGTTCCTCAGCACCCACCCGGCCAAGGTGTTCACGCGCGAGACGTTGCTGTCACGCGTGTGGGGCTACGAGTACTACGGCGGCGCCCGGACGGTCGACGTGCACGTCCGCCGGCTGCGGGCCAAGCTCGGCGAGGAGCACGCGAACCTGATCCAGACCGTGCGCTCGGTGGGCTACCGCTTCGGCCAGGCCCGCTGGGGCGGGTCGTAGGTTTCGCTCGGCGGTTCAGCGGTTCAGCGGTTGAGCTCGATGAACTCGCTGCCCTCGTGGGTCGCCTCGGCCTCGTCTGTCAACGTCCACCCGAGCAGCGCGCTGAGAACGAGCCCGCCCGCGAACACCAGCGGCGGGAACACGAGCACCATGGCGACGATGATGAGGATGGCGCCGAGCACGCGCCCATCCTGTCACGAGTTGTCATCGGGCAGGAAGGCCCAGGCCTCCACCTCGACGAGCGCGCCGATCGGCAGCGCGGCAACGGCCACCGCGGAGCGCGCCGGGCGGTGATCGCCGAAGGTCTCGGTGTAGGTCTCGTTCATGGCCGCATAGTCGTCGATGCTCGTGAGGAAGACCGTGGTCTTGACCACGTGCGCGAGCGATGCGCCTTCGGTCTCGAGCAGCGCACGGAGGTTGGTGAGCGCCTGGCGCAGCTGCGGCTGCACTCCCCCTTCGACCAGGCCACCCTCGCCCAGGCCGACCTGCCCCGACACGACCAACCACTGGCCGGCCCGCACGATCGGCGTGTAAGGGCCTACCGGCTTGCTCACGTCGTCCTCCCTCGCTGAGTGGGCCAGTCCTGCGGGCAACCCTGCTCGATCCAGGCCGCGGCCGCCACCGCCGCGAACACCGCGTCGCTCCCGTTCACCGGAGGCCGGTCGGACCGCACGATCTCGACGTCGACCGGCGGCATGTCGCGCGCCCGCAGGACGCCGAACGACCGAATCGTGAGGTCGTGGGGTGTGCCGTCATCGTCGACCGCGACGGCCTCCGACGTGACCCAGCCCAGGCCCATGTGCGCGGCGCCGACGCAGTAGGACCGCAGGACGACCTCGTCGAGCGGGCGGCCGCAGTCGACGCGCACGTGAACGCCGTCACCCGTCACCGCCGCCTCGGCCACCGCGCCGGAGGGCGAGCGCAGCGGCGCGGGCTCACCGCGTGCGCCGGCCAGCAGCACGAGCGCCTCGGCCCAACCGGCGGCGCGCGGCGCGACCGAGGTCGGGGGGCCGGGCACGTCGACCTCCTCGATCGTGAGATCGGGGGCGAGCGCGGCGATCGCCCGTGCGATTCCCGCGGTGCGGGCGACGCGCACGACCCCGCTGCCGTCGCCCCGCGCTCCCGCCGCGAGAGGCGGCCGCTTGGGCCCGAGGCGCACGACGTCTTCGCGTGACAGCAGCACGCGCACGGCTCGGCCGTGCTCGTCGGCCAGCCGGCGGGCCACACCGGGCGCGACCGACGCGGACTTGCCGCCGAAGGCGCCGCCGTTGGCGAGCGGTGTGGCCGGCTCTCCGCCGGGCGCGCACCACGACGCGTCGGGCTCGAGATACGCGGGCTCGACCCACGTCGTGCGCAAGGTGACGTCCCACTCTCCGGACGGGACCTCGAGCGGGTGGCGCACCGCGACCGTGCTGCGCCGGCCCTGCACCTTGCCCGCGGCCAGGCGTGCCTCGGCGAGGCTCTCGCCCACCGCCCAACCACCACGGCCGTCGGGCACCGCGACGAGCGCGTCGAGGGGAGCGGTGTCGTCGGCGAACCCGCCACCACCGAGCGCGATCTCGGGTCCGACCCGTTGCGCCACGCCGCCCTCGATGCCGGCCCGACGCGACGCGGCCGCAAGGTCGCGCGGTGGATGCGGGCGCCCGAATGCGGCGTAGGCCTCGGCAATGGTGCGCCAGCCCGTGCAACGACAGAGGTGCGCGAGCAGCGCGCCGTCGACGTCGGTGCCGCCCTTGCGCTTCAGCGCGGCAAGGCGCACGACGATCCCGGGCGTGCAGAAGCCGCACTGGCTGGCCCCGGTGGCGCAGAAGGCGTCGGCCCAGGCGCCGCGCTCGTCGTCGGGCAGACCCGCGGCGGTGACGACCGAGCGGCCCGCCACCCGTCGCACGGGCGTCACACAGGCGACACGCGGCGCGCCGTCGACGAGCACCGTGCAGCAGCCACACTGGCCCTGCGGGCTGCAACCGTCCTTCGGCGACCGGTTGCCGAGGCGGTCGCGCAGGGCCTCGAGGAGCGTTGCGCCGTCGTCGGCGACCTCGACGGCCCGGCCGTCGAGCGTGAAGGAGAGCGTCAGCTCGTCAGCTGAACGACTGCCCGCAGCCGCAGCTACGGCTGGCGTTGGGGTTGCTGACATGGAACCCCGCGCCCTGGAGGCCGTCCTTGAAGTCGAGCGTCGCCCCGCCGAGGAGCGGCGCGCTGGCGGGGTCGATGACGACCTTGACCCCACCGAAGTCGGAGACCGCATCGTCGGCGGCGATGTCGCCGTCGAAGAACATCTCGTAGCTGTAGCCCGAGCAGCCGCCCGGCCGCACTGCGACGCGGAGCGCCAGCGCAGGGTCGCCTTCGGCCTCGAGGAGCTCCCTCACCTTCGCCGTGGCGGCGTCGGTGAGGTTGAAGACCGTCCGGCTGTCGGTGACGCTGAACATGCTCGACATGCGACCAGACTACCGGAGGCTCAGCTCAACCTGACAGGGGTCGCGGTCCGCGAGGGTGCTGAACCGCTCGACACCGCCCTCGCCCCACTCTGAGACGAACCCCTCGACGAGCCCCCGGTGGAGGTGGCAGACGAGCTCGGGATAGGCCTCGGCCAGCTCGGCGAAGGGGCAGTGGGTGAAGGCGATGGTCACGGCCTCGCCGTCACCCGCCACGGCCGGGTCGAAGCCCAGCTCGTCGAGGGCGTCGGCCAGGGCGGCCACGCAGGAGTCGCCGGGCGTACGCCGCAGGCGGTCGGCGGCCATCGCCCGGCCGGTGCCGCGGGCGGCATCGGCGGCGTCGTCGGGCTCGAGCCGGGCGGCCGCGGCCATCGAGGCGAGCAGACGGGCGAGGAGCGGGAACGCCGGGGGCTCGAGGCCGAGGGACGGCGCGGCCCGCGCCAGGGAGTAGCGGTGCTGGGGCCGGCCGACGCTGCCCTTGGCGTCGGTCTCCACGTCGAGCAGGCCGACGTCGCGCATGCGCTCGAGGTGGGGTCGCACGGTGTTGGGGTGGAGGCCGAGGATGTCGGCGATGTCGGCGGTCGAGCGCGGGGAGGACGAGCGGGCCAGCTCCAGGTAGATGGCGTAGCGGGTGTTGTCGCCGAGGGCCTTGAGCACCTCGAGCCGCCCCTGCCGCTCGCCTGTCGCCTCGGCGGTGCTCTCGCGGCCGGGCTCGCGGCTGGTGGCGTCGTTGCTCACCCGGCCATATTAGCAAGGCCGATCCCGGGTAAAATGCCTGGTCATGCCCGCCCCCACCGAGTCCGACCTCCTCAACACCCTGCGCGGGGTGGTCGACCCGGAGCTCGGCGCCGACATCGTCGAGCTGGGCATGGTGCGCGAGGTGACGGTGGGCGACGAGGGCGACGTGCGCGTCGCGGTGGCCCTGACCATCTCGGGCTGCCCCCTGCGCACCCAGATCCGCGACGACGTCGAGCGCAAGCTGACGGGCGTGCCCGGCGTGCGCTCGGTCAAGGTCGACTTCGGGGAGATGACGCCCGAGCAGCGCACCGACGTCATGCAGCGGGCCCGCAAGAAGGCGGCCGACAACGCGCCCGACACCGAGGTCTCGCTGAGCACGCGGATCATCGCCGTCGCGAGCGGCAAGGGCGGGGTCGGCAAGTCGAGCGTCACCGTGAACCTCGCCACCGCGCTCGCCGAGCGGGGCTTCACCGTCGGCGTCCTCGACGCCGACATCTGGGGCTTCAGCGTGCCGCGGATGCTCGGTGTCACCGGACGGCTGGGTGGCGACGACGAGGGCAAGATCGGTCCGCACGAGGTGCCCGTCGGAGCGGGTCGGCTGAAGGTCGTGAGCATGGGCCTGCTCGTCGACGACGAGGACAAGGCGATCATGTGGCGCGGCCTCATGCTCGCCAAGGCGCTCGAGGAGTTCCTCGTCAAGGTGTCGTGGGGCGAGATGGACTACCTGCTGCTCGACATGCCGCCCGGCACCGGCGACATCCAGATGGCGCTCGGCCGGCTGCTGCCCCGCAGCGAGATGGTCGTCGTCACCACGCCCGCGCTGGCCGCGCAGAAGGTGGCCGTGCGCGTCGCCGACATGGCCCGCCGCTCGTACCTCAAGGTGCTCGGCGTGATCGAGAACATGAGCACGTTCACGTGCGAGCACGGCGAGTCCTACGCGTTGTTCGGCGCAGGCGGCGGGCGGCTGCTCGCCGACGAGCTCGGCGCGCCCCTGATCGGTCAGGTGCCGCTCGAGCCCGCGGTCAGCGCGGCGAACGACGCCGGCATGCCCCTCGCGCTCGCCGCGCCCGGCTGTCAGGCGGGCGAGGCGTTCGCCGCCATCGCGGCGCGGATCGCCGACGAGCTGCTGCCACCCGTCGACATGAGCGGGTGCTCTGCCCGCATGCTGGCGGCCGTCGAAGAGCGGTTAGGCGCCGCCACCCCCTCCTAGCCGCTCCTTCTTGTCGAAGGCAGCCGTCTCAGGACGGCTGCGTACGACAAGAAGGACAGGGTTGGGGCGTCAGCGGATGCGCAGGCCGCGCAGGTGCTCGGGCAGCTCGCGCACGAGCGGGGTGGCGGGCGGGACGGTCGGCACCGCCGCACACGCGGGTGCCTCGCGTGCCTCGAAGCCGGAGCCGCGCAGCACGAAGCGGCAGCCGAGCTCGGTCTCGATGGACAGCGACTCAGCCACGTAGTCCTCGTCGACGTCGACCACCGCGCCCTCCTCGTCCGGGTACAGCTTGCGCAGGTACTCAGGCGCGAAGATCTCGACGTCGCCGACACGACCGACGACCTCCTGGTCGGGGCCGGGCCAGAAGTCCTCGTAGAGGAACGGCGCGGTCGACTCGCAGCAGCCGGTGCCGATCGTGATGGTGAGCCGGCCCGAACGTTTGGCGCGCATCCGCTCGACCACACGCGCCGCCCGGTCGGTCGCGGTCACCTTCATCGCACGATCAGATGTTGGCGCTGAGCATCTGGTAGTGCACGTGGCCGTCGCGCCCCGCCTGCGGGTTCACGTGGACGTGCTTCACCTGCCGGTAGGCGTCGTAGCCGAAGGTGCCGAGCTCGCGCCCGATCCCCGACTGCTTGTAGCCACCGAACGGCCGCTTGGAATCGATCAGGTGGTAGTCGTTGATCCACACCGTGCCGGTACGCATGCCGTGGGCGATCGTCTTGGCCCGGTCGACGTCGGCCGACCACACGCCACCGCCGAGCCCGTAGATCGAGTCGTTGGCGATCGCCACGGCCTGGTCGTCGTTGTCGAAGGGGATCACGGACAGGACCGGGCCGAAGATCTCTTCCTGGGCCAGACGCGACGTGTTGTCGACACCCGCGAAGATCGTCGGGTTGTAGAACGCCTCGCGGTCGAGGCCGTCGGCGAGCGTCTCGGGCTTCGAACCACCGATCACGAGCGTCGCGCCCTCGTCCTTGCCGATCGCCACGTAGCGCTCGACCGTCTCCACCTGCTGACGCGAGACGAGCGGGCCGAGGTCGGTGCCGAAGTCGAGCGGGTTGCCGATCGAGATCTTGCCGGCGCGGTCGACGAGCATCGAGAGGAACTCGTCGTAGACGGCGCGGTGCACGAGTGCACGGGTGCCCGACTCGCAGACCTGACCGTTGTGCAGGAACGTGCCCCAGAGCACGCCGGCCGCGGCGATGTCGAGATCGGCGTCGTCGAGGACGATGTTCGCCGACTTGCCGCCCAGCTCGAGCGTGACCGCCTTCACCGTGCCCGACGCCAGCTGCATGATGCGCCGGCCCACCTCGGTGGAGCCGGTGAACGCGGTCTTGTCGACCATGGGGTTGGAGGCGAGCTCCTCGCCGACGCTGCCCCCGGGACCGGCGACCACGTTGACGACACCGGGCGGCAGGTCGGCCTCCTGGATCACGCGGGCGAGGTCGAGCGCGGTCACCGACGTGAACGACGCTGGCTTGATCACACAGCAGTTGCCCGCCGCGATCGAGGGTGCGATCTTCCACCCCGCCATCAGGAGCGGGAAGTTCCACGGGATGACACCGGTCGTGACGCCATAGGGCTCACGCCGCACGTAGTTCTCCGACGGAGGGAACAGTGAGCCCTCGAGATTGGTGATGTCGGGGAGCGTCTCCGCGCACTGCGCGAACCACTGGAAGGTCGCCTGCGCGCCGGGAACGTCGGCGAGCATGGCCTTGCGCATCGTGCCGCCACCGTCGTGGACCTCGTCGTCCGCGATCTGCTGCTGTGCCTTGCCGATGCCCTCCGCGATCTGGTTGAGCTTCTCGGCGCGCTCCTTGCCGCTCATCTTCGGCCACGGGCCTTCGTCGAACGCGGTGCGCGCCGCCTTGATGGCCCGAATGGCGTCTTCGCGGTCGCCCTTGGCCACACGCGCCCATTCCTGACCGGTGGCGGGGTCGGTGGACGAGAACGTCTCGCCCGAGACTGCGTCGGTGAACTCACCGTTGATGAACAGCTGGGCTTCGGTGATCTTGTCGGCCATGGCTGGGCCCCCTTCTTCGCGCGTCGGCGCAACGACGCTACTCGCGGGAACGCGTTCTCGGCGAAGGGAGGGCCACGTGGAAGCAGGCGCCACCGCCGGGGGCCGCCTCGTACCAGACGCGACCCCCCATGGCCTCGACCAGGCCCCGCACGAGGGCCAGCCCGAGACCCGTGCCCCGTCCGCGGTGGTGGTCGTGACGGGCGAAGCTGCGTAGGGGCGAGAACAGGGTGGGCGCGACGGCGTCCGGCACGCCGGGGCCGTGGTCGCGGATCGACAGGTCGACCAGGCCGCTCGCGTCGGTCCTGGCCTCGAGGGTGACGGGGCCGTCGCCGTGGACGATGGCGTTCTCGACGAGGTTCGCGATCACCTGCTCGAGCCGGCGGGGATCGGCCACCACCTCGATGCCGGCGGCCACCTTTACCTCGACCCCCGGCGTGTAGCTCGCCACCGTCGGGAGCGACACCTCGATGGCCGGCGCCAGCTCGACGGCCCGGAGGTTGAGCACCAACGACCTCGACTCGAGCCGGCTGACGTCGTGCAGGTCGTCGGCGAGGCGGGTGATCCGCTCGCACTGGTGGCGGATCGCCTTCCCCAGCCGCTCGATCTGGTCGCCCGCCAGCTCCTGCGAGTGGCTCTCGAGGGTGGCGCCGAGCCCGACGATGGAGGTGAGCGGGGTGCGCAGCTCGTGGGTGATCAGCGCGAGGAACTCGTTCTTCGCCACCTCGAGGTCGTGCGCGGCGGTGATGTCGCGCACCACGCCCTGGAGTCCAACGACCGCATCGTGCTCGTGGCGGGGCTGGGTGGACACCTCGACCACACGCCGCACCCCGTCCGCACGCTCCACGACGAGCTCCAAGCGCTGCGAGCCCTGCGGCGAGCTCGTCATGAGCCGCTGCAGGACCTCGGTCTGCTCGACGGGGACGAGCACCTGGAAGAGCGGCGCCTGGTCGAGTTCGTCGGGCGTGCGGCCCGTGATCACCGCG
Source organism: Actinomycetota bacterium (assembly GCA_005888325.1). NCBI lineage: Bacteria > Bacillati > Actinomycetota > Actinomycetota bacterium. Next base: position 106,574 of record VAWU01000026.1, on the reverse strand, counting down.
AACGAGCGGTTGGCGAACTGGATGCGCCCGTCGAGGTCGATCTCGAAGATGCCGTCGGAGGAGTCCTCGACGACGGCCTGGTAGCGGGCCTTGCTCTCCCCCTGATGCGCCAGCACCGCCTTCCAGTAACCCTGCACCACCGAGTCGGTGAAACGATCCATCGCCGGCAGCACCCGGTTGAGGAGCAGCGAGAGTGCCAGGCCCCAGTGCCGGCCGCGTTCCTCCGCCACCTCCACGGCCGTCTGCACCACGAGGTCACGCGAGATGCGCATGATCACGAGGAGCTGTGGGAGCGAGGACCCGGTCCACGCCGCGTTGGCCCCCACCTCCTCGAGGTCACCGACGAGCGACTCGTCGATCTCCTGGCCCTGGCCGGTGACCGCGAGGATGGCCTCGAAGCGCTTGCGCGCCTGCTCGATGAAGCGGGACTGCTCGCCCGGCGTCCACTCCGACGCCTCGGGGTATGCGGCACAGAAGGTGACGTAGGCGCGCTGGGCCATGTCGCCGGCGTGGCCGTCGAGCGCGTCGAGCAGCGCGAGCGGGTCGACGGCGTCCCCCTCGACGTCCCAGACGATGCCGGACCCGTCGTCGGCGTTGCGCGCCACGAACCCCTTGAGGTCGCCCAGCGCGTACCTTGGCTCGCCGTCGTCGGCGGCCGGGGTGAGGTACCCCGCGTCGGTCAGCGAGCGCACCGCTTCGGCCGACAGGTCGAGCAGAGCGGCGGCCTCGTGCAGCTCGACCACCCTCGACTTGCCGGTGCGCTCTTCCATGTCAGGAGTCCGCCGGGCCGCGGGTCACCTACTTGCTATCGGCCGCTTCCCAGGCTCCCTCAATCGAAGATCCCCGCGCCCGGCCCTCGTTCACCAGCTTGAGCAGATGGGCGTAGACCGAGTGGCGGGCCACGGGGTGGAGCTCGTCGGCCACGTCGACGTAGACCCGACGCACGATCTCGTCGACCGAGCGGTCGCCGGCGGCCAGCGCGCCGAGCACCGCCGCCTCTCGGGCGTCGCGGTGGGCGAGGTACCCCTCGACGGTCGCGGTGGGGTCCTCGATGACGAAGCCGTGGCCCGGGGCGATGGATCGGACCCGCAGGGTGAGCAGCCGGCGCAGCGACTCCAGATAGGCCGCCATGTCGCCGTCGGGCGGCCGGATGACGACGGTCGAGCCCTGCATGACGTGGTCACCCGAGAACAGGAGGCGGGACCGTTCGAGCAGGAAGCAGAGGTGGTCCGACGCGTGGCCGGGCGTGTGCAGCGCGGTCAGCCGGAACTCCGTCGCCTCCAGCTCGAAGCCGTCGCCGATCCTCACGTCGGGCTCGACCACCTCGCCCTGCCCGTGGTCGGCCGCCCCGAAGGCGAGCACCTGTCCGCCGGTGCGCTCCTTGAGCCCGACCGCGCCCGGCGCGTGGTCGGAGTGCGTGTGGGTGAGGAGGATCCAGCGGATGCGGTCGCCTCCGCAGGCGGCGATCGCGTCGAGGTGCGAGGCCTCGTCGGGGCCGGGGTCGATCACCGCGATCTCGTCGATGCCGACGAGGTAGGTGTTGGTGCCCGGCCCGGTCATCAGGCCCGGGTTGGGCGCGACGATGCGCCGGACGAGCGGGCCGAGCGCGCACGCCACGCCAGGGGTCAGGTCAGTCATCGCCGCCCGGAGCGACAGGGCGCACCGGTAACCGCACCGGCTCCGTCGGCGGCACGGCCGTGTCGTATCCGTCGTCGCCCGGCAGCAGGATGCGTACCCCGTGACCGTCGGACGAGATGCGCGGCTGGATGCTGGGGACGTCGCCGGCTGCCGCCGCAGCCGTCAGCAGGTCGGCGCTGCGCTCGAAGCGGGCGATCGCCTCGAGGCTCTTCAGCGTCGGGAAGATGAGGTCGAAGTCGCCGCGTCGATGGCGCTCGAGCGCGTCGTCGGGGCGTATCCAGCAGTTGGCGATCGTCTCGCGGTTGTCGTGCAGCGGGGTCTGCTCCGCGGGGGCCGCGCACACGAAGAAGCGGGTGTCGTACCGGCGCGGCGCGCCTTCGGGTGTGATCCAGTGGCTGAAGTAGTGCATGTGGTCGACGGCGAGGCGCAGACGCTCGTCCGCGCACACGTCGACGAGCCGCCGCGTCCCTTGGTCGACCGCCTCCCGGTGTCGCTCGAAGCGCCGCGCCACCGCGGCGTCGTTCAGGCGGACCATCTCGCCCCCTTCGTCGTACGCGAGCAGCACTCCGGCCTCCTCGAAGCACTCGCGGATCGCGGCGACCCAGAACGCCAGGCCACCGCGCTCGATGCCGAGGGCCTCGCTCGCCTGCGCGTCGGTGCGACCCTCGCAGACGGCCTCGAGGTCGCTGTGGCGGTCGGCGTCGTCGACGGCCCCGCCCGGGAACACGTAGGCCCCACCGACGAAGTCGGAGTCGAGGTTGCGGCGCAGCATGAAGACGTGGAGGCCGTCATCCTCGTCGCGTACCAGCATGACGGTGGCCGCGTCGCGGACGATCACGGGAAGTACGTGCGTTGCGCGACAACGCGCGTTCGCAACCGCCGGATGACGAGACCGCGCACGAGGGCTCGAACCGGCGGCAGGAGCAACAGGATGCCCAGGCAGTCGCTGACGAAGCCGGGCAACAGCAGCAGCGCGCCCGCGACCATGATGAGCACCCCGTCGACGAGCTCTCGACCGGGCATCACACCGGTGTCCAGCTGTCGTTGCGCCCGCCGCCACACGCCGATGCCCTCGCGCTTGACGAGCCAGGCGCCGACGATGCTCACGAGCACCATGAGCAGGAGCGTCTCGACCACCCCGATCGCCTGGCCCACCTGAATGATCACCGCCAGCTCCACGATCGGCACGAACACGAAGAGCACGACCAGCAGGGGCAGCACGCCGGTCATCGTACTGCGGCATGCCGTCTATTCGGCCTTGGCACTCGGTAGCCTCGACCGATGCCGGACGAGCAGGCCACGCCGCCTCGCTGGCGCCAGCGCCTCATCCCCAAGACCGCGCTCGGCATCAGCATGATCATCCTCGCTGCAGCTCTGGGCTCCGCGTTCAGCGGCGCGGTGCTCTACAGCTACTACGACTACCGCCTCAACAAGAACGAGGATCGCGTCAACCGCTTCGTGCGCGGCTTCGACACGCGGTTCCAACGCGCCCAGGACCTCATCGGTTTCGAGACCGCCAAGGCCCAGAGTCAGATCCGCGACCAGCTCAAGCCGCTTGAGCAGGCGACCGCTCAGGGCGGCACGGTCGAGCAGCTCGAGGCGAAGGTCTCGCCCTCGCTCTGGTTCGTGCACACCCTCGACGAGAACGGCCAGGCGTCGGTCGGCACTGCGTTCGTCGTCGCGTCCGACGATCAGAACGCCCTCTTGGTCACGTCGTACACCACCGTGCATGCTGCAACGCGCAGCCCCGGGCCCGACGTGATGGTCCGTCACGGCACCGAGGACATGAAGGCCACCTTGTGGACGTGGCAGGAGGAGCGCGACCTGGCGCTGCTCGTCATCCCGAAGCCCGGTGCGCCGCACCTACCGTGGGCCACGGGCAGCCCGCCCATCCGCACCGGCGAGCGCGTCTTCGCTTTGTCCGGCCTCGGCGGCGCGGGCGCCGCCATCACCCAAGGCTTCGTGGCCGACATCTCCGCGCCGGCGTTGCAGCACACCGCACCCGTCGGTCAACAGTTCCAGGGCGGTCCTCTGGTCAACTCGAAGGGCGAGGTGCTGGCCGTCGCGTCGCGTACGTACGCTCCGCTCGGCTTCGCGGCCGATCAGGTCACGTTCGCGGTGCCCGTGGGGATGTCGTGCGAGAAGGTGTTGAAGTGCCCGAACGGCCAACCCAACGCCCCCGGCGACCGACGCTGACGCGGGTCAGGGCACGGGCACCACGGACACGGGGGGTGCCGGAGGCCCGGCGGTAGCCGGCGGCGTCACGGGTGGCTTGGGCGGGGCCACCACGTAGGGACCGCCCGCCGGTGGCTCGGGTGGCTCGCGCCTCTCGCCGGGGTCGAAGCCCTGCCGCGCCTGTCGCTTGAGCGCGTCGGCAATGGGCTCGATGGGGGCTGGCTTGTCGAAGTCGGTCACGGGCACGCCCTCCATCGCCTGCGACATGAAGGCCTTCCACGTGCGGGCGGGGATCGTGCCGCCTTCCACGCGCGAGACCCCCTTGATACGCAAGAGCGGGCGGCGCGCGTCGGAGTAACCCATCCAAACCGCGGTCGACAGCGTCGGCGTGAAACCCACGAACCACGCGTCGGCGTTGTCCTCCGCGGTGCCCGTCTTGCCCGCCGCCGGACGCCCGATGTTCGCCGCCTTTCCGGTGCCCGACGAGATGACGCCGCGTGTGACGTCGGTGACCGTGTCGGCCACCGCCTGCTCGAGCACACGTTTGGGCGCGCGGGCGGTGTTGTCCTCGAGCACCTTGCCGTTGACGTCCACGATCTTGACGATCGGTGTGGCGGGGCTCTGGGTGCCGCGCGCCGCGAAGACCCCGAAGGCGGCGGCCATGTCGAGCGGCGCCACCTCGGCCACGCCCAGCGTGAGCAGCTGGGAGTAGGGCTGTCCGTTGGGAAGCTTGCCGTCGGGGCTCACGGTCGTCACACCGAGGCGGTGTGCCAGCTCGGCCGTGTCCTTCACGCCGGCGTCCTGGATCACCTGCACGTACACCGTGTTGATCGAGCGCCAGGTGGCGTTCCGCAGGGTCGAGCTCCCACCGCTGCCACCGCCTCTGACGACGCAACCGGGCTGCGAGCCGGGGCAGATCCGGTACGAAGCCGGCGCCCGGTACACCTTTTCGGGCGAGATCCCCTTCTCGAGCGCCTTCGCCAGCGTGAACGGCTTGAACGACGAGCCGGGCTGGCGGCCCGTGCCCCCACCGTCGAGGCAGACGGGCTCGTTGGTGGGCGCGCGTGCCGGCGGTCGCGTGTAGCACCTCCCGAGCGCCAGGTTGACCTGGCCGGTCGCGGCGGAGAAGTCGCGTCCACCCACCAACGCCTTGACGAACCCGGTCGGCGGCTCGACCGCGACGATCGACATCTCGAGTGGCGGCTTGGTGCCGTCGAGCTGGTCGGCGACCGTCTGCTGGGCCAGGAGCTGCAGCCTCGGATCGAGGGTGGTCTGCACGCGCAGCCCTCCCTTGTAGAGGGCGTCCTCCCCGTGATGGGCGATGATGTAGCGGCGCACGTAGTCGACGAAGTACGGGAACTCGGTGGGTGGGTCGGCGCGGCGATACACGACCGTGGCAGGCACCGTCGGAGGGCCGAGGTCGCAGCACGGGAAGATCTTCTCCTTCGCCGCATCGTCGAACTGCTTTCGCGTGATGCGCTTCTGGTCAAACATCTCCCGCAGCACCGTCATCCGGCGCTCCTCGGCCTTCGCCGGGTTGTGGTGCGGCTCGTAGTCGGAAGGCGCGGGGATGATGCCGGCCAGCAGGGCGGCCTCCGAAAGAGTGAGCTTGTCAACTGACTTGCGGAAGTAGGAATCGCTCGCGGCACCGACGCCGTACGCGCCGTCGCCGAAGTAGACGATCGAGAGGTAGCGGTAGAGGATCTCGTCCTTCGGCAGCTCCCGGTCGATGTAGCGGGCGATCATCGCCTCGCGGAGCTTTCGGCCGACCGTGCGCTCCCGGGTGAGGTAGGCCTCCTTCACGTACTGCTGGGTGATCGTCGACCCACCCTGGACGTACTGCTTGCCGCGGAGGTCCGCCCACAACGCGCGCAGCGAACCCTGCACGTCGACGCCGCCGTGTGAGTAGAAGCGCTTGTCCTCCGACGCGATGACCGCCTGCTTCAACACGTCGGGGATGTCGTGCGGCTTCACCGGTACGCGCTGCTCGAACGTGCGAAACGAAGCCAGCTCACGTCCCTGGGCGTCGTAGATGTGGCTGACACGCGCCTTCACCTCGGGGTTGGCGGGAGGCAGCGAGGCGGGCAGGGGCAGCAGGACGAGCGCGGCGAGCACGGTTCCAGACGTGGTGATCGGCAGCAGGACAGCAACGATCACGAAGGCGCAGAGGAAGCGGAAGACCCGACGCATGGGCCCTCTCAGCATCGCACGGCAAGCGCCGCACGCGGTTGCACTCCCCCTCGGGGTCACCCTCCGGGACCGAGCGCCGTAATCTCGCGAGGTGACCGAACGCGCGCGACCACCGTCCGTCGACGCGTTGGCGCGCTCGCTCGCCGACCGCGGCCTGCCGCACGCGCTGCTCGTCGACGCGGCGCGTGCTGCAATCGCGGCGGGCGACCCGGGGTCCGCCGCGGCGCGGGCCGACGACATCGCGGCTGCGCTCCTGCGCCCGGTCATCAACGCGACCGGCGTCCTGCTGCACACCAACCTCGGGCGGGCCCCACTCGGCGCCGCGCCCCCTGGCGGCTACGCGAACCTCGAGCTCGACCTGCGCACCGGGCAGCGAGGCTCGCGCGGCGACCACGCCGCCTCGCTGCTCGCGCGCGCCGCCGGGGCCGAGGCGGCGCTGGTCGTCAACAACGGCGCCGCCGCGCTCCTTCTCGCGCTCGCGGCGATGGCGCGTGGCCGCGCCGTCGTCGTCTCACGGGGCGAGCTGGTCGAGATCGGCGGCGGCTTCCGCATCCCCGAGGTCATGCAGCAGTCGGGTGCCCGGCTCGTCGAGGTGGGCACCACGAATCGGACGCGACTCGCCGACTACGAGCGCGCGCTCGCGGATCACGACGACATCGCCGTCATCCTCAAGGTGCACCAGTCGAACTACCGCATGGTGGGCTTCACCGCGGCGGTCGACGTCGGTGAGCTCGCGACCCTGGGCCTGCCCGTTGTCGTCGACATCGGATCGGGACTGCTCGACGCGACGACGCCGTGGCTGCGCGGGGCCCCGCCCGCGTGGTTGGCCGGTGAGCCCGCCGCCCGCCAGACGCTCGCGGCCGGAGCCGAGCTCGTCACCTTCTCGGGCGACAAGCTGCTCGGTGGTCCGCAGGCCGGCGTGCTCGCGGGACGGGCCCACGCGGTCGGCGCCTGCGCGCGTCATCCGCTCGCGCGCGCGCTGCGACCGGGCGGTCTCGTTCTCGCCGCCCTGCAGGCCACCGCGCTCGCGTACCTGCGCAACGACGGTGACGCAATACCGTTCTGGCGCATGGCCACGCTCGACGTCGCCGGGCTGCGGCGCCGGGCGCAGGCGCTCGGCGCGGGCGAGCCGGTCGACACGGCTGCGGTGGCGGGCGGCGGCTCCGTGCCCGGCCTCGAGATCGCTTCGGCCGGGGTGGCGATCGACGGGGACCACACCGCCACGCTGCGGGCCCACGAGCCGCCGGTGATCGCCCGGGTCCACGACGGACGAACGGTCTGCGACCTGCGCACGGTCGACGCGTCCGACGACCCGGTGGTGGCCAAGGCGCTGCTGTCGTGCACGTCGTAGGCACTGCCGGTCACGTCGATCACGGCAAGTCGACTCTCGTGCTGGCGCTCACGGGCATCGACCCCGATCGGCTGGCGGAGGAGAAGGCACGCGGTCTCACCATCGACCTGGGGTTCGCGTGGGCGACGCTGCCATCCGGCCGCGACCTCGCGTTCGTCGACGTCCCGGGTCACGTCCGGTTCCTCAAGAACATGCTCGCCGGCGTCGGGGCGATCGACGCGTGCCTGTTCGTGGTCGCCGCCACCGAGGGCTGGAAGCCGCAGTCGGAGGAGCACCTCCGTATCCTCGAGCTGCTGGGCGTGACGCACGGGCTGATCGCGCTCACCAAGGTCGGAGTCGTCGACGACGACCATCGCGAGATCGGGCGCCTCGACGTCGGCGACCGCGTCACGGGCACGTTCCTCGAGCACGCCGAGATGGTCGACGTCGACGCGCCGGCCGGCATCGGGCTCGACGCGCTACGCGCCGCCCTCGACCGCCTGCTCGCGGCGACGCCGTTCGCGACCGACCGAGACCGTCCGCGGCTGTGGGTCGACCGGGTGTTCGCGGCAAAGGGGTCGGGCACGGTCGTGACCGGCACCTTGACCGGCGGGGCCATCGCGGTCGACGACGAGCTCGACGTGCTCCCGACGCAGCTGCGCGGACGCGTGCGGGCGCTGCAGAGCCTCAAGCGCGCCCACGACCGCATCGGACCCGGTCATCGCGTCGCCGTCAACCTGTCCGGCGTGCCCCACGATCGCCTCGCGCGCGGTGACGCCCTGGTGCGCGGTGGCCAATGGCGGCCGACGCGAACCGTCGACGCCTCGTTGCGGGTGCTCGACGCGTTGCAACACGATGTCTCCCGCCGGGGCGCGTTCGCCGCCTACGTCGGCTCCGGCGAGCACGCGGTTCGCGTGCGGGTGCTCGGCACCGATGCGATCGAGCCGGGTGGCACGGGGTTCGTGCGTCTGCATCTCCCGGTCGCGCTCCCCCTGGTGCCCGGCGACCGGTTCGTCCTCCGTGAGTTCGGGCGAGACGAGACCGTCGGTGGCGGCGAGGTGCTCGACGTGGCCCCCGTGCTGCCGGCGGCGAAGGCGCAGCCGTCGCGCTCGGTCGACCGCGTGATCGCCGAACGGGGGTGGGTGGAGGCCGACGACCTCGAGCCGCTGACGGGCGAGCGCCGCCCGCCCACGCTCGGGCGCTGGGTCGTCGCGCCCGACGCCCTCGCGGCGACGCGCGACCACGTGCTCGGCGCCGTCGAGGCGGCCGGCCCCCTCGGCGTCGACGTGGCCACGTTCGACGACTACGAGCGGGCCGTGCTGGCGACCATCGAAGAGGTGAGGGTCGAGGGCGGTCGGGCCCGGCGGGGCGCGGCGCACGACACCCTCGCCACCCACCCGTACCTCACGGCGCTGGAGCGGGCCGCGTTCACCCCGCCCGATCCCGAGGGTGTGTCACGCGTCGAGCTGCGCGAGCTCGTGCGGCGGGGCCTCGTCGTCGAGCGCGACGGGTGCTACTTCGCCGCGACTGCGATCGACGCGGCGGCGCGGGTGATCGCCTCATTGCTGGCGACGACGCCCGGAGGCGTCACCGTCGCGCAGGTCCGCGACGCGCTGGGAACGACCCGGAAGCACGCGCTCCCGCTGCTGGCCCACCTCGACGCCACGGGTGTGACGCGCCGCCGCGACGACGTGCGCATCGCGGGGCCGCGGTTGCCCACCGGCACTTAGCTCTGCTCGTCGCCGGGCTTGGCCCGTGCGACGGAGGGCAGCAACCTCGGCTGCCCTCCCCGCGCCAGCCCGAAGATGCGACGGCGACGCTTGGCCTTGCCGTGC
>VAWU01000026.1:51152-97394 GCA_005888325.1 Actinomycetota bacterium | reverse complement strand
ACGTTCGTCATGACCTCGCCGAAGCTGTCGGGGTCGGCCAGCAGCCACGAGTGGTTGCCGTTCACGACCTCGCCCTCCGAGCCGATGGCGCGACACAGGGCGTCGAAGCTGGGCTTCGGGATGATGCGGTCGCTGTCACCCCAGAGCACGACGACCGGCAGGCGTCGCTCCTTCAGCGCCTCGAGCTCGAGCGTGAGGTCGGCCCGGCGCGCCAGGTCGGCGACGCGCAGGAGGGCACGCGGGTTGCGAACCAGGTTGGGCACCGCTTCTTGCAGGATCACCGGGAGCACGCGGGCGAGTTGAGGGATCAGCAGCACGTCGCTCGGGAAGTGCAGCCCCCAGTCCCAGAGTGGCCGCTCGGCCATGGAGCGGACGGTCGATCCGGAGTGCGCCCACGCCGAGCCGCCGATCGAATTGACGAGCACGAGCGAACGCACGCGCTCCGGGAAGTCGTGCGCGAGCTTGATGGCGACGCCGCCCCCGAACGAGTGGCCCACGACCACCGCGGGCTCGTCGAGGTCGACGACCCGGAGGAACTCGTCGAGCCAGGTCGCGTAGCCGGCCAGCGAGAAGTCGTCGCCGGGCAGGTCGGCGGTGCCGCCGAAGCCGGGCAGGGCGGGTGCCCACACGTGGCAGCCCAGTTGGACCAGGCGCTTGAGCGGCCGCCGGTAGGCATGCTGCCCGAGCCCCCAGCCGTGGAGGAACACGACGGGCAGGCCCTCGCCGGCCTCTCCGTAGAGGGCCAGCCTGCCTTCGACGGTGGTCCGCTTCCAGACGAGGCGGTGGTCGGAGCGGTCTGCGGGGTCGTGCCGGTCGCCCTCGTGGGGGTTCTGACCGGTTTGCGGCGTGCTCACCATCGCGAGCACCAACGTTACCCTTGCGAGCGGCCCCTAACCTACCCGGGTACCGAGGAGCGACTTCCGCTCCAGCTCGTTCAGCCCGCCCCAGATCCCGTGGGGCTCGCGGATCGAGATGGCGTAGTCGAGGCAGGGACGGCGTACGGGGCAGGTGGCGCAGATGGCCTTGGCCCGCTGCTCGCGCGCCTCCTTCTCGTCCTTCCGCTCGAAATGCGGCGGCGGGAAGAAGACAGCAGCCTGCGGACCTTTACAGGCCGCTCGGTCCTGCCACAGGTCTTCGGCGCGTTGGCTGCTCACAACGAGGGAAACCCCCACCCCCAGGTCGGATCTCGCCCGGACCCTACAGCCGTCCCACCAGCTTGAACAAGGGGTGGATCGCGGGGAACGAAGCGCCATTTGCACGGCCGGCGTGGGGTTGGGGCCCCACGCTCGGAGGAGGCCGGGGTTGGGGCCCCGGCCGGGGGAGCGAAGCGACCGTTTAATGGTGGGCCTCCTTGGCGCCACCTTCCTCGGGCTCCACCTCGAGCAGCAGGCCGTCGATCGCCACCACCCGCACGGCGTCGCCCGCGACGATCGGGGTGGCGCGGTTCGTGCGGGCCCGCCACAGCGCGCCCCGCACCGTGACGGTGCCCTCGGGGTCGACGTCAGCCGCCGCCGCCCCCATCTCGCCGATCATCGACTCGCGCCCGATGGTCGGCGTCGAGAACCGGGCGCGCAGCATCGCGGGCATGCCCGCGACCATCAGCAGCGCGACTCCTCCGACGACGAGGAGGACCGTCCACCAGGGGACGACCTGCCCGTCGAACAGCCGCAACGAGCCGATCAGGAGCGTGATGGTGCCGATCACCGTCCAGGTGCGCGGCGCGCCGGCCTGCACGTCGATGGCGAAGCCCGCGACACCCACGGCGAGCAGCGCGGCGGAGACCGGGCGAGTGGGGAGCACGCTCAACCCGTAGAGGGCCAGGATGAGCGATCCTGCGCCGACCGCACCGGCCACCCCCACGCCCACGGTGAAGAACTCGAAGACGATCAGCACCAGGCCGGCGACGAGCAGCAGGTAGGCGACCGACGGGCTGGCCACCGTGTGCAGGAGACGGGGCAGCAGCGCGGGCTTGGAGAACGTGACGCCGACCGGCTGACGGCGCGGCCCCTGCGAAGTGCGCACCACCGTCGCCGTGTCGAGGGTGCGCCCGCCTACCCGGAGCCCGTCGAGCCCGACGATGAAGTCGCCGAGGACCGGCGCGTCGACGCGGGCGGCCGCACCCACGGAGCCGCGGGCGCGCGTGCGCGGCGCGACGCTCGCCCGCGCGCCCGGCGCGACGCCCACGACGTCGGCCGCATCCGCGATGCGCAACGCGCCGCCCGAGGCCCGGGCGCTGCTCGGTCCCACCCATACCGCGACGGGCACCTTTGCGCTCGCGAGCCGCTGCACCAGCGCATCGAGGCGCCAGTCGGCGACCACGGCTCCCCCGCTGTTCAGCTGGATGATCAACGCCTCGACCCGAGCGCGCTCCGCGTCCCGGAGCGACGCGGCGATGAAGTCCACCTCGACCGGGTCGATGAGCCCCGTCACCTCGATCACGTCGACCCGGCCCGCGGCGGCGACGGCCGGCGCCGGGAGCGTCAGGAGGGCGCCGAACGCGAGCAATACGCTCGCTAGTGTTCGCAACGGGTGCACAAACCTCCGAGAAGGGACACGGTTGGATCCTGCTGGGTTCTGCTCCCAGACCCGACTGGTCATCGTGGCCGGGAAGGGAGGCGTGGGCAAGACGACGGTCACCGCCGCGCTGGCGCGGATGGCCGCGGGCGCCGGGCTGTCGACGCTGATCGTCGAGGTGGAAGGCAAGAGCGGCCTCGCATCGACCTTCGACGCGGGCGAGCTCACGTACCAGGAGACCGTGCTGCACCCGGGAGGCGCGGGCGCGGCGGAGGTGCGGGCGCGCACGCTGACTCCTGACGACGCCCTGCTCGAGTACCTGGTGGACCACGGCCTGCGGCGGATCTCGAAGCGGTTGGTGCGCTCGGGCGCGCTCGACGTCGTGGCGACGGCGGCGCCCGGCATCAGGGACATCCTGGTGCTGGGCAAGGTCAAGCAGCTCGAGCGGGCCGGCGCGGCCGACCTCATCGTGCTCGACGCTCCGGCCGCGGGCCACGCGATCACGTTCCTCATGAGCTCACGCGGCCTGCTCGACGCCGTGCGCGTCGGTCCCGTGCGTGCTCAGGCGGAGGACGTGCTCGAGCTGCTGACCGACCGTCGCCGCTGTCAGGTCGTGCTCGTCACGCTCCCGGAGGAGACGCCGGTGAACGAGCTGGTCGAGACCGCCTTCGCTCTGGAGGACCGGGTCGGTGTGAGCCTCGGGCCGGTCGTCGTGAACGGGATCTACCCCGAGCTCGACGGCCTCGACGTCGACCCCGAGCACGCGGCCGAGGCGGCGGGCACGTCGCTGCGCCCCGGCGAGGCCGACATGCTCCGGGCCGCGGGGCGGTTCCGCCGGGGTCGCCAGTCGCTCCAGCGCGAGCAGGTCGAGCGCCTCGCGGCCGCGCTGCCGCTGCCGCAGCTCCGGCTGCCGTTCCTCTTCGAAGCCGACCTCGGGCTCACCGAGATCGACCGGCTGGCGGGCGCCCTGGCCCACGAGATCGAGGCGCTGGACGTGATCGCATGAGCGAGGGGCCGCAGCCCCTCGCCTCGCTGGTCAACACGCGCGGTGTCGTCGTCTGCTGCGGCACCGGCGGCGTCGGCAAGACCACGGTCGCCGCTGTCATCGCGCTCGAGGCCGCGCGCCGGGGCCGGCGCACGGTCGTCGTCACCATCGACCCCGCGAAGCGCCTCGCCGACGCGCTCGGGCTCGAGGGCCTCACCAACGATCCCGCGCTCATCCACGCCCACGACGAGGGCGAGGGCGAGCTGTGGGCGATGATGCTCGACACCAAGAGCACCTTCGACGCGCTCGTGGCCCACTACGCGCCCGACGCGAGGCAGGCGGCGAGCATCCTCGAGAACCGCTTCTACCGGAACATCGCGGGCGCGCTCTCCGGCACCCAGGAGTACATGGCCATGGAGAAGCTCTACGAGCTGCACGAGGAGGGCCGCTTCGACCTCATCGTCGTCGACACGCCGCCGTCGCGGAACGCGCTCGACTTCCTCGACGCGCCGCGGCGACTCACCCGTTTCCTCGACAACCGCCTCTTCCGCCTGTTGATGATGCCGACGCGTGCGTACCTGAAGGCCGTCAACGTCGCCACGCAGACTTTCCTGCGGGCCGTCTCGAGGGTCATCGGCACCGAGGTCGTGCAGGACGCGGTCGCCTTCTTTCAGGCGTTCGAGGGCATGGAGGACGGCTTCCGCCAGCGGGCGCTGCACGTGCGCACCCTGCTCTCCGACCCCGAGACCGCTTTCGTCCTCGTGGCGTCACCTCGGCGCGACGCCGTCGACGAGGCCATGTTCTTCGCCCGAAAGCTCGCGGAGTCCGACATCGGGATCGAGGCGCTCGTCGTCAACCGTATGCACCCGCGGTTCGGACGGGGGAGGAGCGAGGCCGACCGGGCGCGCGCCCACACCCTCGACGGCACCGACCTCGGGCGGCTGTTCGCCAACCTCGCCGACTTCCGCAACATCGCCGACGGCGAGGAGGCCCACGTCGAGGCCTTGGTGGCGCGAGTGGCGCCGGCGCCGGCCGTGCGCGTGCCGTTCCTCGGGGACGACGTGCACGACCTCGACGGCCTGGCCCAGGTGGCCGGCTACATGTTCGCGGGCTGATCGTCGCCGAGCGACGCGGCCGCCTCCTCGAGCGTCTCCGCCACCGTCACGATGCGGTCGAAGCCCGTGGTGTGCAACAGCCGCACGAGCGTCGGGCGGTTGCAGCACACCGCGACGTCGCCGCCACCCTCGCGGGCGCGCCGGATCCCGCCGATGAGCGCGCCGAGGCCCGCGGAGTCGACGAACGGGACCTCTGACATGTCGATGAGCAGCTTCGGCTTCGACGCCAATTCGCCCAGTGCCTCGCGGAACTGGCCCACCGTATAAGCATCGAGCTCTCCGACGGGGCGGCAGATCGTGTAGCCGTCGCCTTCGTCGAGCCGGATCTCAAGCACGTGTCCTCCTGGAGTCGCGGGTGCGACGTCGTCGGATGGTACCCGTCACCGGTCGACGCTAGCCTCGGCCGCCGTGCCCGACGTCGTGATCGTCAGCGACGCTGCTTCGGTACGTGACGAGGTGCGCTCCGCCATCACCGACCCTGATGCCACGGTGCGTGAGCTCGAGGCGGGAAAGCAGCTGCTCGCGGCGGTGGAGGAGCGGGTGCCCGATCTGGCCGTGATCGACCTGCAGATCGGCAACATGGGCGGTATGGCCGCCTGCCTCGACATTCGCCTCGAGGAGGGGATGGACCGCCTTCCACACGTACCCGTGCTGATGCTGCTCGACCGTCGGCCCGACGTGTTCCTCGCCCGTCGATCGCAGGCCGACGGCTGGTTGGTCAAGCCCCTCGATCCCCTGCGACTGCGCAAGGCGATGTCGGCGCTGCTCGCGGGTGACACGTACCACGACGACACCCACCTGCCTCCGACCATCCCTGTCGCCTCGCCGGCCCCGTGAACGGCGGCAGCCGGTAGGAGCCGGTCGGATACGATCGACACCTCACGGGAAGTGGCGCAGCTTGGTTAGCGCGCAGCGTTCGGGACGCTGAGGCCGCGGGTTCAAATCCCGCCTTCCCGACTCGAAAGCTGCTCGTCAGCGGCTCTCTCGCAATCGGTCAGCGTCGACGCATCGCCGCGACCGACATGCGCAGACCATATTTGCGCTCGAGAGGACGCTCGAGAGGACGCTCGAGAGCTAGTTCGTCACCGCGCCCTCGGCCCTTGCGGGTCCCCGCCAGCCGCATGCGCGTCCTAGCGACACTGGTACTTTTGGCCCATTGTGGGCGGATTTGTGCAGCGTCACACTGACCAGCGGTACCCGACCGGGACCTACCCTCGACCGCTCGACCTCACTGAGGAGACTGCCATGTGGGCCAAGCTGGCCACCGTTGTGGCGATGACCACCGTCGGGCTCGGCCTGACGCCGCCCGCGGAGGCCGCCCCGAGGGCGAAGCTCATCCAAGTCCACGTCTTCAAGGCGGGCGGGCGCGCGGGCGCCACCGCGAACTGCGCCAACGACGCACTCGCGTCGGGCCAGTACGCCACCACGGGCTGGACGGTCGGCGCGCCGCTCACGGCCCACTTGAACACGGCCTCGGTGCCCGGCTATCTCGGCGACGTCACCGCTGCCTTCCAGGCGTCCTTCGACGGCTGGGGTACCGCGGTGCCCCGGATCACGGTGGTGGGCGACGGCACCGTCACCAAGCCCAGCGCCACCCGCACGAACGATCTCATGTTCGGTCGCACCTCGGGGTCCTCGCTCGCCATCACCTATACCTGGCGCTGGAGCGACGGGCTGGTCGAGAGCGACATGATCCTCAACAGCCGAGTGTCGTGGTTCCAGGCGGCCTCCGAAGGCGACGGCTGCTACGAAAGCGTCGCCAAGTACGACGTCCAGAACATCGCCACCCATGAGGCCGGACACGTCTACGGACTTGACCATCCCGCCGGTGATCGCTTCGAGACCATGTACGCCTACGGCTACAGCGGCGAGACGCTCAAGCGCTCGCCTGCCAACGGCGACATCGCCGGGGTCGCGTCGCTCTACTAGTCGGGGCGGCTCAGAAGCACCTTGGCGCGGTGTCTAGATGGCTGCACCTAGGTGGCTGGAGAAGGTAAGAGGACGGCGCGGACAGCGTGTGTACCGGCATGTCCGAGGTCGTGCCCACCGACATGACCGGGGGTGTTCACGATGCTTGTCCGCTGAGCTAGCCGTGGCGCGTGCTCGGCCCGTATTGGGCACGCGCGAGGGGAAGCAGTTCGGCGGCGAGTGTCACGGCCACGTGTCTGGCGATCAGTCCCAACGCCTCTCCCACCACCGGCTCACCCGGCACGTGCACGCCAAGCTCCGCGCAGAGCTGCAACCGCCGGGACGCCGACTCGGGCACCAGCCCCTCCGCGGCCAACTCCGCCAGAGCGCGGGTGTCGATGCCGAGGCCCAGGCTCGGGAGCATGTCGGCGATCCGGCGTTCTACAGCAGTGACGATGGCCAACAAGAAGGTCAGCGCGTGATCACCGCCCTCGCCGTGCATGGCGTCGAACTCCCGGGCGAAAGCAAGCCGCCAGGCAGCGGCAGCCACGGCGCTACCCGTCGGGCGCCGCCCAAGGTCGAGCGCAAGCCGAGTGGCGGGCTGCAACTCCATTGCCGAGGATGAACCGAGCAAAGGACTCCTCATCGCAAAGGTGGCGGGCGATCGCCTCGTCGTTCTCCTGGTTGCGTCGGCGCATGCTCACGCTGGCTGTAGGTCCGAGATCAGCGTCAACGCTGAGAGGTGAGTCTCGGATACCGAAGTGGTCGGGCGCCGCTCGGGAGTGAGAAGGAGGCCGGGATGCCGAAAGCGTCGTGGTCACGTCTCGGACGTTCTCCCTCAGAGTGGCAACGGGTGGCTGAGGACGCCGGTGCCGGGCAGGCGACCGGAAAGGACGCGGATGAAGTCGAAGGCGTCGATCTCGACCCGCTCGCCGTCGGTGCCTTGGGTGAACTTGCCGCCCGCGGGGCCGTCGAGCACGAGCTCGAAGGGCTCGCCGTGGAGGGCCGCCCACTCGGCGACGATGTCGGCGACGAGGCGGCCGTCGTGGTCGGCGGTGGCGTGCATCTCGCGGCCGGTCGCGACGCAGATGTCGATCCGGTGGGCCCACACGTCGCGGGTGAAGCCGACGTCGAGCAGGTACTTCAGCGACGTCCATCCGATCGGAGGGCCGAAGGGGATCGGCAGGTAGCGCATCGGCGGAGGCGTCCCCCAGCGGCCCTTGACCGCTTTGGCCCCGACGACAGCGAGCTGGGCGACGATCTCGTCGTTCGAGAGGTTCGAGCGCTCACGGATCTGCAGCTCGTTCATGCCGTCGACCCAGTGGTGCGAGTCGATCTCCTTGTTGAGCGGCACGCCCCGGCGGAGCTGATGCAGGAACTGGGGGAACGAGGCCTGCGCGTCGGCCGAGCCGAGCACGTGCAACGCCATCTTGCGGACGTCCCACGCCGTGCAATCGGTGGGCCGCGTCCATTCGTCGTCGGAGAGCGAGGCCGTGAGATCGGCGAAACGCCGGAACTCCTCCTCGGCGAGCACTCGTGCTTCGGGCCGTCGGATCCTGGTTGGCATCATGGGTGCGTTCTCCTTCGCTTCGCGTCGTCGAGGTACATGTCGGTCAAGCGGTCGAGATGGCGAATCCAGCGGTCGCCGCCAGGCTCGTTGCTCATCTGCGCGTCGATCAGCCCCGCGATCATGGCGATGAAGCAGTCGACGTCGCCTTGGCGCTCGACGCCGGCGGTCCGCAACACCGCGACCGCGCGGTCGAGCACCGCCTGCGCGCGTGCGTACGACTCCGCGGACGGCTCGAACCCCGGAACCGGGCGCTGGAAGAGCAACAGGCAGCGGGCGGTGTCCTCGAGCGCGAACTGCACGAACGCGCCCATGAACGCCTTCACTGCAGCACGCGGGCTTCGTGGCAGCTCCAGCGCCTCGAGTCGCTCGAGCAGCCGGCGGTTGCCGTCGGCGAACATCGCGTCGAACAGCGCGTTCTTCGAATCGAAGTAGGCGTAGAGCGACGGCTGGCGCATGCCGAGCTCGCGGGCGAGCGCATGGAGCGTGACACCGCCGATGCCGTGGGCGCGGGCCAGCTCCCAGGCGGCTTCGACGATCGATGCCAGCTTGGCGTCCCGTCGTTCTGCGACTTTACCTATCACTGATAGACAGAATACCTATCAGCGATAGGAAGTCAAGAGGGGCGCCTCAGGGGGTGACGGTTGACGCTCTCATGGTTCGCGCCGAGCCTCCCAGATCCGAGCCAGGGTGGTCAGCACCTCGTCCGCGGCGGCGAAGTCGCCGAGGTGGCTCTCCCCCGCGCGGACGACGAGCTCGCAGTCGGGGAGGACCGCGGCGGTGCGCTGGGCCTGCTCCAGCGGGACGAAGGGGTCGGAGTCGCCGTGCCACCACCGAACCGGGACGCGCACGTCGGCCAGTCGGAAGCCCCACGGACGGCCGATGAGCACGAAGTCGTTCACCATCGCCTGGAACTGGCGCCGGCCGCCGAGCGTGAGGTCGTCGACGAACATGGCCTCGAGCGCGGGATCGCCGAGCACCCGGCGGTCGCCTTCGGGCATCAAGCGGGCGAATCCCCGGTAGAGCGGATGGGCGAGGGGGTTCGTGGCGCGCACGAAGCCCCACAGCCCCCGCCCCAGCGGCCGCCGCAGGGCGGTTAGGACGCGATTGAACGGCCGGCTCAGCGCGACCAAGCCGCCCGCTGCCGACTCGTCACCCGCGGTCGGCACCAGTGAGCCCATGAGCCCGACGGCCGCGACGCGGTCGGGCAGCTCGTGGGCGCACGCGAGCGCGTAGGGACCGCCGCCCGACAACCCGACGACGAGGAACCGCTCGTGACCGAGACGGTCGGCGACCACCGAGACGTCGACGGCCCAGTCGCGCAAGTCCCGATACGCATGATCGATGGAGGCCCCCACCCCGGGGCGCTCGACGCACACGACCCGCAGGCCGAGCTCGTCCGCCGCGTGACGGCCCGCGGGCGGGACCTGGCGACGCGCGCCGGGCGAGCCGTGGAACCACAGCACGAGCGGCCCGTGGGGATCGCCGAACTCGGCGAAGCCCAGCCTTCGCCCGTCCGGCAGGGTCACGGTGCCCTCGACGCGCGGAGGCGAAGCGGGGGGAACTCCGATGAGGCGCATCATGCCCCCAGGATCGCGGCCCGAGCGCCCGAGTGGAAACCTGGCGCGATGCAACTCGCAGAGCTCCAACGTCTGATGGCCACCACGTACGGCGAGCGCGACCGGGCGCGGGGCCGCGAGGCCACGGTGGCGTGGCTGGCCGAGGAGATGGGCGAGCTGGCGCGCGCCGTGCGCAAGGGGACCCGATCGGAGCAGCAGCACGAGCTCGGCGACGTCCTCGCCTGGCTGGCGTCGTTGGCCGAGCAGCTCGACGTCGAGCTCGAAGACGCGGCAGCGCGCTACGCGGGAGGGTGCCCGAGCTGCGGGGCTCGGCCCTGCGCCTGCCCGAGCTGACCGCGCGCGACGAGCGCTTCGGCGATCTGGACCGCGTTCAGCGCCGCGCCCTTGCGCAGGTTGTCGCCGCTCACGAAGAGCGCGAGGCCGTTCTCGCAACCGGGATCGCGACGGATGCGGCCCACGAAGGTCGGGTCGGCGCCCGCCGCGTCGAGGGGCGTCGGCACGTCGCTCAGCACGACGCCGGGAGTCGCGGCGAGGACGTCACGCGCCTGCGAGGTCGAGAGCGGACGCGCGAGCTCGATGTTGAGCGAGAGTGAGTGGCCCGCGTAGACGGGCACCCGTACGCACGTGCACGAGACCGCGAGGTCGGGTAGCTCGAGGATCTTGCGGCTCTCGTCGCGGAACTTGAGCTCCTCGTTGGTCTCGTCTCCGTCGCCGATCTCGGCCACGAGCTCACCTGCGAACGGCAGGACGTTGAAGGCGATCGGCGCCACGAACGCGTCGGGCGGCGGGAACTCGACCGCGCGTCCGGAGAACGCGAGCTCGGCCGAGCGCCCGCCGACGTTCTTCACCTGGTCCGCGAGCTCGGCGATGCCCTTGAGCCCCGCGCCCGACACCGACTGATAGGTGCTGACGACGATGCGGCGCAGGCCGGCGGCGTCGCGCAATGCTCCCAGCGCCGGCATCGCCACCATCGTCGTGCAGTTGGGGTTGGCGACGATCCCCTTGGGCAGCGCGGCGAGCGCGTGAGGGTTGACCTCGCTCACCACGAGGGGGACGTCGGGGTCCATCCGCCATGCCGAGGAGTTGTCCACGACGACTGCGCCCGCGGCGGCGACGCGCGGTGCCAGCGCGCGCGATGCGCTGGCGCCCGCCGAGAACAACGCGAGGTCGAGGCCTGCGTAGTCGGCGGTGGACGCGTCCTCCACCTCGACGTCGGTGCCCTGCCAGCGAAAGCGCCGACCGGCCGACCGCGACGACGCGAACAATCGCAGCTCTGAGACAGGGAACCGACGCTCTTCGAGGACCGCACGCATGACACCCCCGACCAGCCCGGAGGCGCCCACGATGCCGACGTTCATGGCATCCACGCTACCGGGGCCGGGGCGCGGCCCCGCCCGCTTTGTTCAGTCCAACGACTCGCTGCGTGCGTCAGGCGGGAGCGGTGCCGCGGCGGCCGCGGCGCACCACGACCACGCCGACGAGCACCGAGCCTGCGCCGAGGAGCGCCATCTCGGCCACGTCGCTGCCGGTGAGGGGCAGCGTCTCGCCCTTGGGCTCGGCCACCGTCGCGCGCTCGAACTGACTGGCCAGGACCTGCGGGGTGACGCTCGGCGGCGGGCTCGTGTAATCGCTCGCGAACGCCGCGGTCGGCGTGGCGAGACCGAGCGCGAGAACCGCCCCGGCGAAGACCGTCGTGGTCATCCGTCTGTACCCCGTCATTGCTGAGCCTCTCGTCAATCAGGTTCGTCAGTCCGGGGGGATGACCCACTTGGGTCGACGGAGAGAGAGGATAACCCACGGAGAGCGAGATAGACAAGGCCTGCGACCACAAAATCGCAGATCATCACCACACTACGTCGTGAGCCTCGGCGTCCGTCCAGCGGTCACCCCGGAAGCGCCACGGCACCGCCGGCACCCGGGCCGACGGCTCGACGCGCAGGGCGCGCACGCCCGGGGGCAGGGTGAACCGGAACTCGAGGGTCATCGACGCGCCGCGCACCAGCCGCACCGCGGGGCCGACCACGTACGAGGGCCCGTCCCGCCCGACGGCCGCATACGTCTCGTAGCCCTGAACGCCCACCTTCGACGCGGGCCAGGGCAGCGTCACCGCCACGATGCCGCCGTACTCACCCTCGACCAAACCGCTGTCGCCCTCCGGCCCGGCCACGTACTGGGGCTCGCCGGGCGGGACGGTGTTGCGCAGCGCCACCCGCAGGACGGCCGCGCTTCCGGGGCCGGCGCGTCCTGGGCCGGCCGGGCCCGCGGCGTGCACATCGAGGGTGGCGTCGACGTGGAGGAAGCGGTCGAGCTTGTTGCCACCGCGGTTGAGGATGCCGACGAGCACGGAGTCGGCGTGGACGGCGCCGTCGGCCCCGGCCGAGCGCCACGCGTCCTGCTCGTCAGCCCGGTTCGACCAGGCCAGGATGTGGCGGCCCCGGACGGCCGCACCCAGCTCGCGGGCCATGTCGGCGACGCTCCACTGGCGATCCTGGATGGCGTCGACCACGGCCCGGGCGATCTGGCCCAGCTCCTCCCGCCGCGTCGCCTGGTCAGGGTCCTCGGCGTGCTCCACGTACTGCTGATGCAAGAGGAGCTCGACCACGTTGTCCGAGGTCACGTGACGACCGTTCACGTCGACCGGGCCGATGACTGCGAGCGTGGCGCGCAGCGCGCCGACGTCGAGCGCCAGCACACCGTCGACCGGGCCGCCGCCGCGTGCCTCCCACATGCGCGCCGCGAGCGGGCCGGTCACGTCGAAACGCGGCGACGCGCCGAGGTTGCGCCACTCCTGCGACGGGTGCAGCCAGCCCCAACGGTCGGCGAGGTCACCCGACAGCGACACCGCGCCGGGCGGAAGCGCGAGGTCGGTGGTCGAGGTGAGATCGCCGACGTCGATGGTGCCCCCGCTCGTCGTCATCACGCCGGCCGAGAGGAACATCCCCGAGCCCGCGCGCATCTCCGCATTGTTGGCGGCGAGGATCAGGTAGCGGCGGGGCCCGGCGAGGAGGTCGGCCGCGGCGCGCGCACCCGCCGCACCCCGCCCCAGTCCGCCGCGCGTGCGCGCGACCTGCTTCGCCAACTCGTCGTGCGCGCTCGCCACCGGCCCGACGAGCGCGCCCCGTGGACCGAACGAGAGCCCGTCGAGCTCGCGCTCGGCCCTGCCGGCCACGACCGCGAGGCGACGCAGCACGTCGATCCGCTGGGGACCGGTTCGGTGCGGCGCGTCGAGGATCGCGCGAGTTCTCGTGACCGTCTCGATGCCGGTGCCCGCCACCTTCGTCGCCGCAGTCGAGAGCGCGTCGACCGCGCGGACCTGACGCCCGACGACCGGGAGCAGACGAACCGGTGCGACGAACGGGCTCTGCAGGTGCGTGTGCGCCCGGGCGAAGCGGGAGCGGGCCGCACGCAGGAGCGGGAGCGGACGGCCGCGGAGGACGTCGTCGGGTGACGTCATCTTCTTGACCTGCTCGGCGGCGCGCCGGCCCGCGGTCGCGTCGGTCCGCGCCAGCACCAACTCCACCGCCGCCACCGCCATCCACGTCAGCACCACCACCGCGATCGCCCAGCCCAGCGGGCGACGGCGGCCTCGCGTCATGCGCTCCCCTGCGCCGGCGGCTGGTCGAGCTCGAAGCGCGTGTGGAGGGCGGCCACGGCCTGCTCGACGGCATCGGATCGCACGACGCAGCTGATCCGGATCGACGAGGTGGAGATCATCAGGATGTTCACACCGCTCTCGGCCAGCGTCTGGAACATGGTGGCGGCCACGCCGGGATGCGTCTTCATTCCCGCGCCGATGAGGCTGACACGCGCGATCGCCGCGTCATGGGTGACGTCGCCCGCACCGAGCTCGTCGGCGACCGCGCGGGTGACCTCGAGGCTGACCGGCAGATCGGCCTTCGGCGCGGTGAACGAGATGTCGGCTTGCCCCCCCACCGAGACGTTCTGCACGATCATGTCAACGTTGATCGACCGATCGGCCAACGCCCTGAACAGGCGGGCGGCGATGCCCGGTTGGTCGGGCACGCCGTTGATGGTCACCTTGGCCTCCGACGTGTCGTGCGTGACGGCCGAGATGATCGCCTGCTCCATGCCTGCCTCCCTCGTTCCCAACTCCGTGATCCACGTGCCTGGCTCCCACGTGAAGCTGGACCGCACGTGCAGCGGCACGTGGTGGTTGCGCGCGAACTCGACCGAACGCAGCGCGAGCACGCGGCCTCCGGTCGCGGCCATCTCCAACATCTCCTCGAACGACACGCGCGGCAGCCGTCGGGCAGTGGGCACGATCCGCGGGTCGGCCGTGAACACGCCCGAGACGTCGGTGTAGATCTCGCACGCCTCTGCGCCGAGTGCCGCGGCCAGGGCCACTGCCGTCGTGTCGGAGCCGCCGCGGCCGAGCGTGGTGACATCGCGCGCGGTCGACACGCCCTGGAAGCCCGCGACGACCGGCACCCGGTGCGCCGCGAGCGCCTCGCGCACACGGTCGGCGCGCACCTCGAGGATCTTCGCCCGGCCGTGATCGGTATCGGTGACGATGCCCGCCTGGCTGCCGGTCAGCGACTCGGCCTGCGTGCCCAGCTCCGCGATCGCCATGCAGAGCAACGCCATCGAGATCCGCTCACCGGACGTGAGGAGCATGTCGAGCTCGCGTCCCGGGGGCTGCGAGCTGACCTCTGTCGCGAGCCGCAGCAGGTCGTCGGTGGTCCGGCCCATCGCGCTCACCACCACGACGACCTCGTGACCCTGGTGCGACGTCCGCACGATGTGCTCGGCCACGGCGCGGATGCGATCGGGGTCGGCGACGGACGTGCCACCGAACTTCTGGACGACGAGGCTCACGGGGGAGTTCACGGTACCAACTGTGCCGTGACGGTCGCGGCAGGCGTCGCGGGTCAGCGCACTAGCTTGGGCGCCCATGCCGACCGAGAAACGTCAGCGTCAGAAGGAGGGCCGGGCGGCGCGGCAGGCGGCGCTCCAGGCGTACCGGCGCAAGGCGGCCCGGCGGCGTCAGCTCATCACCGGTGTGGCGGTGTTCGCCGTCGTCGTCCTCATCCTCGTGCTGCTCCAGCGGGGCAAGGACAACGGGCAGAACGTGACGGCGGGGAGCAGCACGACCGCACAGGGCACGACCGCGACGACGGCGGCGCCGGCGGGCAAGGTCGGCTCGTCACCGTGTCCCCCGGCGGATGGGTCGGCGCCCCGCAAGATCGCGTTCGACGGTGAGCCGAGCCCGTGCATCGACCCGGCGAAGACCTATACGGCCAAGTTCGAGACCGACGTCGGCACCTTCACCGTGACGCTCAACGCCAAGCAGGCGCCGAAGACCGTGAACAACTTCGTCTTCCTCACCCGGTACCACTTCTACGACGGCGTGAAGTTCCACCGCGTGATCCCCGGCTTCGTGGTTCAGGGCGGTGACGCGGCCAAGGGCGACGGTACCGGCGATGCCGGCTACAAGTTCGCGGACGAGTTGCCGAAGAGCGTCGACGAGTACAAGGCGGGATCCCTCGCCATGGCCAACTCCGGCCCGAACACCAACGGGAGCCAATTCTTCATCGTGGTCTCGGACGCGGGTGGGAAGCAGCTCCAGAAGCCGCTCTACTCGCTCTTCGGCCAGGTCACCGAGGGACTCGACGTGGTGCAGAAGATCGAGGCCGACGGCACCCCGCAGGGCCAGCCGAAGGTGCTCCACCAGATGGTCAAGGTAACGATCACCGAAACTTGAGCACCCGCTGCTCGAAAGGACGACATGCCCCCCACCGAATGCCCCGCCGCCGACGGCTCGAGCCCGACGCGCCGCAAGTTCGACGCGCCGCCGCCCATGTGCATTGACGCGGCGCGGCAGTACACGGCGACGATGGTCACCAGCAAGGGCACGATGACGATCGCCCTCGACCCCGTGGCCGCGCCGAAGACCGTGAACAACTTCGTCGTGCTCGCCCGCTACCACTACTTCGACGGGGTCGGCTTCCACCGGATCATCCCCGGCTTCGTGCTCCAGGGCGGCGATCCCGAGGGCACCGGCCGCGGTGGCCCGGGCTACCGCTTCGACGACGAGCTCCCGAAGGCGGGCCGCTACGAGGTCGGCTCGTTGGCGATGGCCAACGCGGGACCGAACACCAACGGCAGCCAGTTCTTCGTGATCAGCGGGCCCGACGGCGTACGCCTGCCTCCGCAGTACTCGCTGTTCGGGAAGGTGGTCGCGGGGCTCGACGTGGTCGCCACCATCGACGCGATCGGCACTCCCGGGGCGGGCAAGCCCAAGGAGCCCGTCACCATCGAGTCGGTCACGATCACCGAGAGCTAGCCCGGGAGCGCGTCGAGCCCGCTCTCGCGCCCGTCGACGAACACGACCGCCGAGCCGGCGCCGTGCACCGACCACGTGCCGTCGGTCGCGCGGATCACCGCCGTGCGCTCGTCGACCGCGACGAGCGGGAGGCCTCGGGGCGCGAGGGCGATCGTGCGCTTGGCCTTGTCGGGCGACCAGGTGTCGTGGTGAGGGACGAACGCGAGCTGCTCGATGAGCCCCAGGCCCACCGTGAACGCACCGCCCCTCGGGTCGACCATGGGATCGCAGAGCGCCATCGCCCCCGCCGACGAGCCTGCGAGCACGGTTCCGTCGCGCCACGTCGACACGACCGCGTCCCACACGGCCGAGCCCTTGAGCACCGACCGCAGGTGCATCGGGGAGCCCCCGGACAGGTAGAGGAAGCGGCTCTCGCGCACCGCAGTCGCGTTCGCCTCGTCGTCCGCGTCCCTGCGGCCGAGCACCATCAGGCCGCGCACCTTGGCGCCGAGCGCTTCGAACCACTGCGTCGCCCAGTCGACCGAGTGCTCGGGGTGCTCGTACGCCGCGGCGGTCGGCAGCACGGTCACCTCGCGGCCGCCGCTGTATTCCAGCAGCTGCGCGTCGAACGTGCAGCCCTCCCGCCACTCGGCTCCGCCTACCAGGGCCAGGACCCCGCTCATAGGAGAGGCAAGGTAGCCCGCGCGCCGCTCCGTCACCTGCGGGCGCAGCGTGCGCGCACAGTAACGTTGCCGCCCATGACCGTGAAGCGTGTGGGCATCGTGGGTTCGGGGATCATGGGCTCGGGCATCGCCGAGACGGCTGCCAAGACCGGGCACGAGGTGGTCCTGCGGTCGCGGCGGCAAGAGACCGCCGACGCGACGGTGGCGGGACTCGAGAAGAGCCTGGCCAAGCAGGTGGAGAAGGGGAAGCTGTCCGACGAGGACCGCCAGGCCACGCTCGGCCGGGTGACGGCGACGTCCGACCTCGGCGAGCTCGCCGAGTGCGACCTGGTGCTCGAATCGATCGTCGAGGACCTCGGCGCCAAGCGGCAGGTGTTCAACGAGCTCGATCGCATCTGCGCGACCGGCACCATCCTCGCCACCAACACGTCGACCCTTCCCGTCATCGAGCTCGCCATGGAGACGGGCCGGCCCGAGCGGGTGTGCGGCGTCCACTTCTTCAACCCCGCACCGGTGATGGCCCTCGTCGAGATCGTCCGACCCCTCAGTGCGAGCGACGACACCATCGCCGAGGCCAGGGCGTTCGCCGAGGCGTGCGGGAAGTCGCCGGTGGAGGTGAAGGACCAGGCGGGCTTCATCGTCAACGCCCTGCTGTTCCCCTACCTCAACAACGCGGTGCGCCTGCTCGAGAACGGCGTGGCCTCGCGTGACGACATCGACACCGCCATGAAAGGGGGCTGCGGCTTCCCGATGGGGCCGTTCCAGCTGCTCGACCTGGTCGGACTCGACACGTCGCTCGCCATCCTCGACGCCCTCTACGACGAGCAGCGCGACCCCAACTACGCGGCCGTTCCCCTCCTGCGCCGCATGGTCACGGCCGAGCTGCTCGGCCGGAAGGCGGGCAAGGGGTTCTACGACTACCACCGGTAGCCTGGACGACGATGGCTGGAAATCCGCGTCACGCATGGGTGATGCGCACGTACTCGGGACATTCGACGGCCCGGGCGTCGAACGACCTTTATCGCACCAACCTGGCCAAGGGTCAGACCGGCCTCTCGGTGGCGTTCGACCTCCCGACACAGCTCGGCTACGACCCCGATGCGCCCCAGGCGCGCGGCGAGGTGGGCAAGGTCGGCGTTCCCATCTACCACCTCGGCCACATGCGCCAACTGCTCGACGGCATCCCCGTGGAGCAGATGAACACGTCGATGACGATCAACGCCACCGCGATGTGGCTGCTCGGCCTGTACATCGCCAACGCCGAGGAACACGGCGTCGACCCGGGTGTGCTCCAGGGGACCACCCAGAACGACATCATCAAGGAGTACCTGAGCCGGGGCACCTACATCTTCCCGCCCGCGCCCAGCCGGCGCCTCATCGTCGACATGGTCGCCTACACGGTGCGCCACGTCCCCAAGTGGAACCCGATCAACGTCTGCAGCTACCACCTCCAGGAGGCAGGCGCGACACCTGTGCAGGAGGTCGCGTATGCGCTGGCGACGGCTATCGCGGTGCTCGACGCCGTGCGCGAGTCGGGCCAGGTCGACGCGGATGACTTTCCCGCGGTCGTCGGGCGCATCTCGTTCTTCTGCAACGCGGGCATCCGCTTCATCGAGGAGACGTGCAAGATGCGCGCCTTCACCCGCATGTGGGACCGCATCTGCGCGGCGCGCTACGGCGTCGCCGACCCCAAGCTGCGCCGCTTCCGCTACGGCGTGCAGGTCAACTCGCTCGGCCTGACCGAGGCGCAGCCCGAGAACAACATCGCACGGATCGTGCTCGAGACGCTCGGCGTCACCCTCAGCCGCGACGCCCGAGCCCGTTCCATCCAGCTGCCGGCTTGGAACGAGGCGCTCGGACTGCCCCGTCCCTGGGACCAGCAGCTCTCGCTGCGCATCCAGCAGGTGCTGGCTCTGGAGACCGACCTACTGGACTACGACGACATCTTCACCGGGTCGCACGTCGTCGAGCGCCGCACCGACGAGCTCGACGATGCCGCGCAGGCCGAGCTCGACGACGTGCTGACGCAGGGTGGGGCGTTCGAGGCCATCGCCGAGATCAAAGGCCGGTTGGTGCGCTCGCAGACGGAACGCACGCGCCGCATCGAATCCGGCGAGCTGCAAGTGGTCGGGGTCAACTGCTTCACCGAGGCGGCGCCGTCACCTCTCGGCGGCGACGAGATCATCCTGAAGGTCGACCCCGCGGTCGAGGCGGACGCGCGCGACGACGTCGACCGGTGGCGCAAGGATCGCGACACCGCCCGGGTCGACGAGGCGCTCGATCGGCTGCGACGCGTCGCCGCGAGCGACGAGAACCTCCTGCCGGCAACCATTGCCCTCGCGCACGCGGGCGGCACGACAGGTGAATGGGGAACGGCGCTGCGCGAGGTGTTCGGCGAGTTCCGCGCCCCGACCGGTGTGGCCGCGGCCGCGGGGGGTGCGCGCGTCGGCGGTCTGGCCGCCCTGGTCGCGCGCAACCAGCAGCTCGCCGGCGGACCGCCCCGGCTGCTCGTCGCCAAGCCCGGTCTCGACGGGCACTCCAACGGAGCCGAGCAGATCGCAGTGGCGGGGCGCGACGCGGGGATGGAGGTCATCTACCAGGGGATCCGCCTGACACCCGAGCAGATCGCAGTGGCCGCACGTGACGAGGACGTCGACGTCGTCGGCATCTCCATCCTGTCGGGCAGCCACCTCGAGCTGATCCCCGAGATCCTGCGCCTCCTGCAGGAGGCCGGCGTCGAGGCGCCGGTGGTGGTCGGGGGCATCATCCCGGCCGACGACCGGCCGAAGCTCGAGAGCCTGGGCGTGGCGGCCGTCTACACGCCGAAGGACTTCGAGCTCACGCGCATCATGACCGACATCAGCGCCCTGGCCGCCGCGAGGCGGACCGCCTAAGCCAGACAAATGATGCGAGCGACCTCTTGATTCGACCGTCGCAGTAGCCGATGGTCAAGGGGATGGATCGTCGCGTCCTCATGGGCATCGTGCCGGGTCTGGCCGGGCTGGCGCTCGGTACGGCCGGTTTCGTCGCGGCGTCACCCGTGCTCGCGCTCCTCGCGGGAGCCTGCGCGCTGATCAGCGCGGCCGCAGCCGTCAGTGCGGTCGGGGCGCTGCGCGGGCGCGACGACGAGGCGACCGAGCTGCGCGAGCGCATCGTCGAGCTCGAAGTGGCCATCGACGCCGGGCGCGAGGCCCTGGAGGTCACGGGCCGCTTTGCCGAGATGATGGCGACGAGAGAGATCGAGGCCACCGAGAACCAGCCCGCACCGGTCGTCGACCGGGAGAGCGGCCTGCTCGACGAGCGCTACTTCGAGGTCACGCTCGACAGCCGGGTCGCGACCGCGCGCCGCCACCTCCAACCGGTGACGCTGCTGTTGGTGACCCTCGAGGGCGAGGAAGAGAACCCCGCGGCCTGGAAGGAGACCCTCAGCTCGTTCTTGCAGCTGTTGCGCGAGACGCTGCGCGAGGCGGACACCGCATGCCGGATCGGCGACGCGAGCTTTGCGATCATCCTCGAGGACACACCCGAGGCGGGCGGGGTGTGGGCGGCCGAGCGGCTGCGCATGGCTCTCGTGCGAAAGGGCGAGACGCTCGTGCGCCTGGCGGCAGGAGTGGCCGCGTACCCCTCGCATGCGCTGGCCTCGCGCGACCTGCTGGCGCGGGCGCAGGGCGCGCTGAACCACGCGCGCGCCGCCGGCTGCAGCCAGGTCGAGATCGCCACCACGGAGTAACCCGCGGCCCCGGTCACTCGGTGCGCAGCACGAGCGCGGGGCGGGTCCGCGCCGCCGCCCACGCGGGGATGGTCGCGATGAGGTTTGCCATCACGATCGTGGCCGGCACGGCCAAGAGGATCGTCAGCGCCGGGGTGCGCACGTCCTCGGCCACGCCCAACTGGCGCGCGAACGCCAGCCAGGTGGCGCGGCCTGCCGCGACGCCGAGCGGCAACCCGACGACGAGCGCGGCGGCGGCCAGCGTGGTCGCCTGCCAGGCGGTGGTGGCGGAGACCTGACGCCCGAGAAAGCCGAGCGTCTTGAGGATGGCGAGGTCGCGCCGCCGTCGCCGGATCGAGCTCACCAGCGTGTTGGCCAGCGCGGCGAGCGCCATCACGGCCAACAGGGCGGCCAGCACGAGCGGTGTCCGCCGAACCCGCGCGTAGTTCTCGAGGTCGCCGGGCCGCTGCGACGTCGCGCTGGTCACGCAGAGGGCGGACGGGCATCCCTGAAAACGGCCGCTGTTGATGATCGGCAGGACGCTTGCGAGGGCTTTCGCCCGCTCGACACCCGGCTTGAACCGGATCAGAGCCGCGCTGTGGACGGCGTTGGGATCGGTCTCGTCCATCGATCCGAGCAGGTGCGCCGACAGCGCCGCGCCCTCGCCGAGCCCGGTCGCGCTGAAGCCGGCGCCACCGAACTTGGGGAAGACGACGCGGCCGACGATGTGCATCGTGCGGTTGGCGTTGTTGGCCTTGACCACCACGGTCTCGCCCACCCGGCGATGAGCTCGACGCAGGGTCTTGGCACCGAGCGCGATCTCGTCCAGGCGGCTCGGTGCCCGACCGTCGAGCAGGGTCGGGAAGACGGGCGCGCCGCCCAGCTGGTCGATGCCCGCGGCCGGGACGTCCTTTCCACCAATGGTGATCGAGCCGAACTGGGCGCCCGCGACCCCGTCGACGGCCGGTTGGGCGAGCAGGTCGTCGCGCACGTCTTTCGGCAACGGGAAGAACCCGACCCCGGCGTTGATGTCCCAGTCCCAGCCGTAGAGGCGGGGCGTGCTCACCAACCGGTTGAGGTTGTCGTTGAACGTGAACGCGCCCGCGACCGCGGCCACGGCGACCGCCGTCCCCAGCAGCGCACTCCGCACGGGCACCGCGGTTCGGCCCCGCCCCGACTCGAGCGCCATCCGCGCCCCCACGACGGCGGGCACGGGGAGCCCGCGCCCCGCGAAGCCGTTGGCGATGCGTGACGCGCGCTCGGCACCGGCGATCTCGGCCGCGCCCAGGACGCCGAAGCGCGACCGGGCCGCGCGACGAGCCGGCCACACCGACCGCGCCAGGAGGAGCACGGCGATGGCGGCGAACCCGATGGCGAGGAAGGCGGCGTTGACCTCGACGCCCGGGTAGGGCTCCGCGACCCGCGCCGGCCCGATCGGCATCAACGGCGATGCCAGGACCGCCACGGCCACCGCGAGGAGCGCGCCCGAGCCGGCGATCAGTCCGACCCGGAGGAGGGCCATGGTCACCAGTTGACGCGGCGTCATTCCCAGCGCCCGAAGCGTGGGGTGCTCCACCGCGTCCAGCGAGAGCTGACGCGAGAGGGCCTGACCGACGACGAGAAGCGAGGCGAGCGCCGTGAGCAGCGCGAAGCCCGCGAGGGCCAGGGCCTGGGGGCGAATGGCGCGCTCGACCTTGGCGACACGACCGCTCTGGTCGTCGACGATGACTTCGTCGGGACGGACGCCCGCGGCACGAACGACGCGATCGGTGGCCGCGCTGAAGGCCGGCACGTCGCGCGCGCCTCGCTCCAGTCGGAACAGCCAGAACGCGTAGCTCTGCCTGAGGTCCGGGTGTGCACGGTAGTAGCCGTTGGTCGGGTAGAAGATCGGCAGCTTGTCGTAGTCCGCAGTCGGCACCACGTCGCTCGGGAAGACGCCGACGCCCACCACCTTCAGCCGGACCGGCACGCCCGGCGGGGGGTTGTCACCGGTCTGGTCGACCGCGGGGCTCCAGGCCCGGCCGCGGAACGTGCCGCCGACGCGCAGGTGAAGTTGCCGCACCATCGCCCGGTTCACCAGCACCTCGTCGGAGCTGGCGGGGTCGGGGCGACGTCCCGCGATCACCTTGGCCCTGTCGATGGTGTCTCCGTAGCTCCGGTCCGCACCCGCGAAGTGGTACGGGGTGTCCAGCCCTCTCGCAAAGTGCCGATGCGATTCGGAGATGTCGGTCCCCTCGGCGAAGATGATCATCGCTCCGACCGGTGCCGCCGCTGCCACCTGCGGCAGCCGCTTCAGCCGGCGGAACAGCGCCAGGGCGTCCGGGGAGACGTCGACGCCGCCGAGGACGACGTCCTCCGCCCGGCTGCTCTGCAGAAAGCGGGGGTACGCGGTGTCCGTGCGACGGGCGCCTGCGGCGGTAGCGAGCACCGTCCCGCCCGCAAGGCCGATCACCACGACGAGCGCCAGCGTCGACCGCCAGCGGGCGCGCAGGTCCGCTCCCAGCCGGGCCCGAACGCTCCTCACCGGTTCATTGTCGAGGGGAGACAGGGACGATGGAAAGGAGGCTGGCGCACGGTTGCGGAGTGGTGTTGGCACCCACGACGCACCTCATCAAGAGCTACGCAGGGCGGGGGTGGATCGCGAAGCAGCGGTCGGCGAGGTCGCCGAACGCGTACGACGGATAGAGCCCACCGAACATCGCCCGGGTGCGGTCGGTCCAGTCGAGCGCCTCCGGCGACGAGATGCGCCGGTGGACCTGCAGGATGCCGTTCTCGAACACGCGGTACTCGGCCCAGCTGCCCGGGAAGTCCTTCACGCTCGCCACCTCGACCCAGGGCACCTCACCGGTGGCCGCGAACCGTCGCACCCGGTTGCGATGGGTGTGGCCCGCGAAGTAGCCGACGAGCGCGGGGCGGCGCACGAACACGTCGACGAGGCGCTCGGAGTCGTCGGGGCTGATGCCGAAGTAGGTCTCGTGCCGGGAGTTCGACTCGGGGCTCCACACGTGGTGGTGCCCGAAGACCAGCACCGGTCGGTCGGTGCGCGCCCCCAGCTCGTCGAGCCACTCGAGCTGCTCGGTGCTCACCTGACCGGTGGTCTGGAGGGGGATGGTCGTGTCGAGCACCGCCAGGCGAACGCCCGGCAGCTCGACCTCGACGGGGGCACGATCGGCGAAGGTCTCGCCGAAGTAGCCGTCGTGGTTGCCACGCACGTGCACCAGCCGCTCTCCGAACGCCGGGCCGTAGCAGTCGAGGAACTGCTGGTACTCGGCGCGGGTGCCAGTCGCGGTGAGATCGCCCTTCGCCACGACGACGTCGGGCGCGCTGGCAGCGATCTCGGCCACCGCGGCGCGGTTCATCATCTCGGGATAGGGCGTCTCGCCCGGCTCGGACCGCAGGATCGGGCCCATCTCGAGCCCTTCGATCACGCCGCACTCCTGCTCGCCGAAGTGCACGTCGTTCACGGTGGCGACCGTGGCGAGACGCGCGCCGCCGGGCCTCGGCAACGTGCGGAACGCGACTCCCTCGACCTCGTGGTCACGATCCGGCTCGAGCCCGTCGCGACGAACCACGCGCGGGCCGTCGTGCAGGACGGCTTCATCGTCGGCAACCGTCGTGAGCTCGATCATTCGACCTCGGTCCTCACCACGGTCGGCGACGGTCGGCGACCAGGTGCCGCCG
This sequence comes from Actinomycetota bacterium, assembly GCA_005888325.1. NCBI lineage: Bacteria > Bacillati > Actinomycetota > Actinomycetota bacterium. The sequence continues at coordinate 73,369 of VAWU01000026.1, read as the reverse complement.
CCCCCACCAACGCCCCGACCATCGCCACGCCTCGCCACCCGCGTCCGGGTACGGCGGAGACACCGCCGAAGGCGGAGCGGGCCAGACGAGCTCGACCGCGGCGACGATGGCCGCCAGCTCTTGCGGCGACGGCTGCGGGTCAGAGGGGGACGTTGCCATGCTTCCGCTTCGGTAGCTCCTCGCGCTTGGTGCGCAGCATGGCGAGGCCCTTGATGAGCATGGGCCGCGTGATGGCGGGGTCGATCACGTCGTCGATGTAACCGCGCTCGGCCGCCTCGTACGGATTGGCGTGGCGCTCGGTGTACTCCTCGACCAGCTCGGTGCGTCGCGCGACGGGGTCGTCGGCCTCGGCCAGCTCGCGCCGGTAGATGATCTCGACCGCGGGCTGGGGCCCCATCACGGCCAGCTCCGCGGACGGCCAGGCGAACGCCAGATCAGCGCCGATGGACTTCGAGTTCATGACCACGTACGCCCCGCCGTAGGCCTTGCGCGTGATGACCTGGATGCGCGGCACGGTCGACTCGCAGTAGGCGTAGAGCAGCTTCGAGCCGTGGCGAATGATGCCGCCGTACTCCTGGTCGGTGCCGGGCAGGAACCCGGGCACGTCGACGAACGTCACGAGGGGGATGTTGAACGCATCGCAGGTGCGGACGAAGCGTCCGCCCTTCTCGGAGCTGTCGATGTCGAGCACGCCGGCGAGCACCTGGGGCTGGTTGCCCACGATGCCCACCGGATGGCCGTCGAGGCGGGCGAAGCCGCACACCAGGTTCATCCCCCAGCGCGGGTGGTACTCGAAGAACTCACCGTCGTCGACGACCGCGGTGATGACCTTCTTCATGTCGTAGGGCTGGTTGGGGCTGGCGGGGATGACGTCGACGAGCTCGGGCGTCGTGCGCTCGGGGTCGTCGGTCGGCTGCACCCACGGCGGCTCCTCCATGTTGTTGGAGGGCAGGAACGACAGGAGGTAGCGCACGTCGTCGAGGCACGACCTCTCGTCGGGGCTCGTATAGCAGGCCAACCCCGAACGGGTGGCGTGGCTCATGGCGCCGCCGAGCTCCTGCTGCGTGACGTCCTCACCCGTGACCGACTTCACGACATCGGGGCCAGTGATGAACATGTACGACGTCTCCTGCACCATGAACAGGAAGTCGGTGAGCGCGGGGCTGTAGACCGCGCCGCCCGCGCACGGTCCCATGATCACGCTGATCTGCGGGATGACGCCCGACGAGTTCACGTTGCGCAGGAAGATGCCGCCGTACATGGCGAGCGACACCACGCCCTCCTGGATGCGGGCGCCGGCACCGTCGTTCAGCCCAATGAACGGCGCGCCCACGCTCGCCGCCATGTCCATCACCTTGTGCACCTTCTCGGCGAACACCTCGCCGAGGGCGCCCCCGAACACGGTGAAGTCCTGCGCGAAGAGGAAGACCTTGCGCCCGTCGATCATGCCCCAGCCGGTGACGACACCGTCGGTGAAGGGCTTCTCGTCGAGCTCGGGGTTGCGGCTGCGGGCCAGCATGTCGAGCTCGACGAAGCTGCCCTCGTCGAGCAGGTAGTCGACGCGCTCACGCGCGGTCAGCTTGCCGCGACTGTGCTGGCGCTCGACCGCGCGCTCCGACCCCGCGTGGTACGCCTCCTCCTTGCGCTTCTCGAGCTGTTCCCGGCGCTCGCTCAGCGGACGGTCCATAGGAACCCCGAGGCTACAAGGTGGGCGCGGGCGCTACGGGTGCCACGGGGTGACCGTGACGGCCGGTGGGGTGATGGCCTGGTTGTAGCGCGTCGCCGCGAGCGAGTTGGTGAGCGTCGGAGCCTCGAAGTAGAGCGTGCGTGTCGACTCGAGGTAGTTCGTGTCGCATCCTCCCGAGCCCGCGTTGGGGTCGGTACAGTCGATGGTCTGGTTGATGCGCGGCCCGCTCGAGCCGTAGGCGAAGGCGTCGCCCGTGCACTGCACATCGGGCGGCGTGGTGTCGTCGAGGAAGTAGTGCGTCGGGGTGAGCGAGAGGTTGGTGCTGAGCTTCTGCGTCATGACGAGACCGCCCTGCGGCCCGACGACGCGCTCCCAGTTCGTCGGGCCGAGCGTGATGTTCTCGTTGTTCGGGTTGCCGTCGATGATCGCGTCGCCCGGGTTGAGCGAGTTGGAGTACTTCATGCCGGACGCCGCCGGGCTGTAGTCGAAGAAGTCCATCACGCTGGGGATTGCGTGCACGCGCAGGTCGGTGATGATGTCCTCGCGGCGCGGATAGAAGATGTGCGTCCGCTCGGTGCTGGGCCCGCTGTTGGCGCCGACGTACGAGCGGATCGCCCGCACCGGACCGTCCTTGTTGACGATGAAGGCGCCCTCGGCGTCGTCGAAGGTGTCCTCGCTGCGCACGCAGTTGCCCGGGGCGAAGAGCGCCTTGTGCCGGTCGAGGATGTCGACCCCCGAGCCGCCCTGCACGGTGATGGTGAGTCGATCGCTCAACCAGCGGTCGCCGAAGTGGTGGGTGTACTTCCCCGTGCTGACGAGCGAGTCCTCGAGGTTGGGACCGTCCTGCAGCTTGTAGGTGGTCTTGTAGTTCCCCGAGAGCAGGTTGAAGTTGTAGGTCACGTAGTTCTTGCCCGCGCCCGGGTTCAGCCCGCCCGTCTGGCGGAAGAGGTAGACGTAGCCAACCGCGCCTGCGGTGAGCGGGTCGGTGACGCGCACCTGCACGCCGGAGCCGCTGACCACGCCGCCGGGCTGCACGAACTGAGGGGCGGGGCCTCCCGCGTCCTTGGCCATGAACGCGATCTCGTCGTTGGGGTCGACGTTGGGGTTGACGTCGGGGCCCGCGAACGTATTGGCGTCGGCGTAGGAGAGCGGCTTCACGCCGTTGGCCGCCTGGTTGTAGACGAGACCGAGGTCGACCTGCTTGCGCTCGTCGACCTGCACCGGAACCTGCACCCAGACACCGTTGCTGTAACGGAACGCCACGAGCAGGTTGGGCGCGATGTTCTGGAGCGACGGCACGTCGGCGCCGGTCAGCACCACGGGGTCGAGGCCCCGCCCGAGCGTGCTGCCGGGCGCGGCGCCGGCTTCGGGAGCCAGCCCGGTGACGGCGACCAGTGCGGCTACGGACAGAAGTGCGAGTCGTCGCATGAGGGTCAGTCTGGCATCGATCGCTCCGCGAGCGCCTGGGCGCGCTTCACCAGCTGTGGTCGGTCGAGGCGTTCCGCGATCGCGTCGAACGCCGCTGTGGGACCGGTCCAGCGCAGCGCGTCGACCGTGGCGAAGGGCGGGGGCTCGGTGCGCAGGGTCGCGAGATCGCGGAACAGCCACGCCAGCTCACGCTGCTCGTTCAGGGTGGCGGCCAGCTTGGTGGCGCCACGCACCTCGACGTCCCAACGCCAGTGGTCGTGGGGGATGTCCTCCAGGTGGCCGTAGCGCAGGAGCACGGCGGCCGCCGACTTCGCGCCCCAGCCCTTGAGGCCCGGGAACCCGTCACTCGAGTCGCCAACGAGTGCCAACCAGTCGGGGATCGACTCGGGCCGCACGCCGAACCGCTTGACGACCCCGTTCGCGTCGCTCACCACCCCGGTGCGGCGGTCGAGTTGCACGACGCGGTCGTCGACGACGCACTGGGCCAGGTCCTTGTCGGGCGTCATGATCACGACCTGCTCGACGCGGGGGTCCGCCGCGGCGACGGCAGCGGCCGCCGCCAGCCCGTCGTCCGCCTCGACGTCGACCATGGGCCACACGGCGAGCCCCAGCGCGCCGAGCACGTCCTCGACGAGCGGGAACTGGGCCAGCAGCTCCGGCGGCATGCCCGCGCTCGACTTGTAGCCGGGCCACATGTCGTTGCGGAACGACTCGATCACGTGATCGGTCGCGACACCGATGTGGGTCACGCCTTCGCTCAGCAGGCCGACGACCGAGTCGAGGACGCCGCGCGTGCCTCCGACCTCCATGCCGTCCGGCGTCACGTGCGACGGCCTGGCGAAGTGCTGGCGGAACAGCTCATAGGTGCCGTCGAGCAGGTGGACCTTCATGACGCGCTCGCTATCACCTCGAGGATGTCGACGCCATAGGTCTCGAGCCTCGCGGGCCCGATGCCCGGACAGCCCGCGAGCTCGGCGCGGGTCGCCGGCAACCGGGCGGCGATGCCTTCGAGGTGCTTGTCGCTCAGCACCACGTAGGCCGGTACCCCGTCCGCACGCGACCGGTCGCGGCGCCAGCGCTTCAACGCATCGACGACACCGACCGCTGCGGCCGGCGCCCCCGCGGCGGGCGACGTGCGCGCGGCGGGCGCCGGCGCGCTCGGGACGGCGCGCAGCACCCTGCCTCTCGGCGCGGAGCCGTCGAGCTCCGCGAGAAACGGCGACGGGCGGGAGGAGTCGGCGAGCACCGCCACCTTGTGCCGCCCCCTCGTGATCGCGACATGAAGCACGCGCCGTTCCTCCTCGACGTCGACGCTCAGGCGGTGGGGCATCAGTCCCTCGGTGACGCCGAACACGACGACGCACGGCCACTCGCGGCCCTTCACCCGGTGGATGGTGGACAGCTCAACCCCGCCGGCGGCGACCTCGTGATGGAAGGTCCGGCGCAACCACGGCTCGAAGCCCGCGGGGTCGGCATGGAGGTCGGCGACCTGCAGCAGGCCCTCGAGGTCGTCGAGATGAGAGGAGCCGTCGCCGCCCCTGCCGCCGTCGAGCAGCGTCATGGCCCGGCCCAGGCCGATGTCGTCGCGCACGGCGGTGAGCACGTCGCGCGTGGTGCCTTCGTCCGCGATGTTTGCGAGGCGCTCGAGGTCCGCGTGCAGCAGTCGGAGCTTCTCCGCGACCCCGCGGTCGTCGATGCGATCGGCCGCGGCGGCCACCGCCGCGACATCGCGGCACCGGCTCAGCCACTTGTCGATCCACGGGGGCAGGGCGCGACTGGGCCGGCGCTGCACCTCGACCAGGTCGGCGCCGCGCACGGCGGTGGGCGTGACGGCGATGCGCAGGTAGGCGAGCGCGGCGCGCAGCCCGACGCGGTCGAGCACGTCGGGCTCGAGGATCGACGCGACCGGCACACCGGCCGCGGCGAGCGCCACATGCGGAGCGAGCAGCAGCGACCGCACCCGGGTGAGCACCGCGATGTCGTGAGCCTCGGCTCCCGGCGCGGCCAGCCATTCGCGCACGACTTCGACGAGCGCGCCCGCGCCGCGGTCGGGCGCGTGGACGCTGATGCGCAGCGCGGAAGGGTCGACCTCCGCATCCGGCGCGGATCGGATCTGCTTGTCGACGCGACGGACGTTGTACGCGAGCAGCGAACGGGCAGCGTCGACGACCGGGGCGGGGCACCGGTAATTGACCTCGAGCGCGTGCTCCCGCGCGCAAGGGAAGTAGCCGCGGTAGTCGATGAGGAACCGGGGTTCGGCGCCGGCGTGCCCGTAGATGACCTGATCGTCGTCGCCCACACCGAACACGTCGTAGCCGGGCGCCGAGAGCAGGCGCAGCAGCAGGACGTGGGCGGGGGTCAGGTCCTGCAGCTCGTCGACCAGCAGGTGGCGGTGCTCGGCCTGGCGGTCGCGGCGGAACTCTCCGTCGCCAAGCAGCAGCTCGATGGCCAGGTAGACCTGCTCGTCGTAGTCGATCACCTCTCGGCGGCGCATCTCGGCCCGGTACGGATCGAACGCCGCCGCCAGGCCCTCGGCGCCGTCGAGCTCGGCTTCGACCTCGGCCGGATCGCGTAGGCCGAGGCGGATGAGGGACAAGCCGTCGATGTAGACGGCGATGGGGTCGACGTTCGCGCGACGCGGCCTGGACGGCACCAGCGACTCGACCAACGCCCGCTGCTCCCGGGCCTCGAGCAGCGGCGGCCGCCGACCCCACGCGCGGGTGACGATGCCGTAGCCCAGCGCGTTCAAGGTCTCGACGCGCGCGCCGAGGCCCGTCGTGCGGTCGGCCATCTCGTCGCGCGCCTTGCGGTTGTACGCGACGGCGAGCACCAGCGCGGGCTCAATGCCCCGATCGCCGAGCAGGTGGCGCAGTCGCTCCGTGAGCACGCGGGTCTTGCCCGATCCGGCCGGCGCGATGACGCGCGCCGGTCCCGCGCCGTGCGTGACCGCGGCGAGCTGGTCGGGCGCGAGCGCCGTCGCCTTGCCGTTGCCGGCGCCGTTCGCCGAGGGTGGCGACGCGAGCCGGCCCAGCTCCACCGACTCGCGGTGCACCACCCGGGCGCCGTCGACGGCGTTCACGCCATCGACAGGGCCCCTCGGTCCGCCGTCGACCCAGGCGGGGGTGTCGTCCGCGAGCAGCACGTCGGCGGGACCGGCGGGAGACTCGACGGCACCCAGTCGCGCCGCCTTGCGGGCCCACCACCAGACCGGTTCGCCGGCGCGGGCGTCGTAGGTGTTCGCCCACACGAGGAGCCGCAGGCGGTCGCCCCACGGCTCGAACCCGGGGTCGACCGTCCACGGCTCGGCCGCGTGCGACCACGGCGCGCGGAACCGGGCCGGGTCGACCGCCAGCTGGACCACCACCGCCTCTCGTTCGCTCCAACAGCGGTGCAGCACCGCCACCGCGGCCTCCGGGTCGGCGAGGACGGCATCATCGATGCGCACGACCGGTGCGGCGGCCCACGGCTCGGGCACGTCGGCGCCCTCGGCGATGACGACACCCCGGCCGAGCGAGGAGGGGCCGGGTACGGGCATCGCCCGAGACTACGGGGTGCCTGCTCCCCGCTCGGACCGCGCTTCCGGAGCTACTCCTGCACCAGCTCGATGAGCGTGCCGAGCGACGTCTTCGGGTGGAGGAAGGCGACGGTCGTGCCGCGGCTGCCGGTGCGCGGGTGCTCGTCGACGACGCGGCCGCCCTGGTGCTTCACGCCCTCGAGCACCGACGCGCAGTCGTCGACGCGGTAGCCGACGTGGTGCAGGCCTTCGCCGTTGCGCTCCATGAACTTGGCCAGTGGCGACGTGTCGGTGAAGGGCGTGAGCAGCTGGATGTAGGAGTCGGCCACCTTGATGAGCGCCTCCTCCACCCCGTCGCTCTCGATGCGCTCACGGTGGGCGACGGTCGCACCGAACATCCGCCCGTACCACTCGACCGCGGCGTCGAGGTCGCGCACCGCGATGCCGACGTGGTCGATCTCGGTGAAGACGCCGGATGTGTGCGCGTGACCCCCGCTCACGCGTGTCGCCGGAAGAGCGTGATGCGATCGTCCCCCACCTTGGCGCGCAGCTCGGGGTCGTCGATGCCGAGGCCCTCCTCGGGCGCGAGACACAGCACGCCGAGCTTCCCTTCGTGCATGTTCTTGTGCACCTGGTACGCCGCCTCGCCGACGTCGTCGAGCGCGAACACCTGCGACAGGATGGGCTGGATGCGGCCGAGCCCGACGAGGCGATTGGCCTCCGACGCCTCCTTGTAGTTGGCGAAGTGGCTGGACTTGATCGTCTTGAGCTTCATCCACAGGTGGCGGTTGTCGTACTCGATCATGTAGCCGCTCGTCGCCGCGCACGTGACGATCGTGCCGCCACGCTTGGCCACGAACACCGACGCCCCCATCGTCTGGCGCCCGGGATGCTCGAACACGATGTCGGGATCGTCGCCGGCCAGCTCGCGGACGCGCTTGCCGAAGCGGCGCCACTCGCCCTCGTCCTGCGTGTGCTCGTCCTTCCAGAACTTGAAGCCCTCGGCCTTGCGGTCGATGACGGCCTCGCAGCCAAGCTCGTGCAGCAGCCCGACCTTCTCGGGGGACGACACGACGCCGACCGGGATGCCGCCGCCGTTCAACGCGTACTGCACCGCGTAGCCGCCCAGGCCCCCGCTCGCGCCCCAGATGAGCACGATGTCTCCCTGCTTCATCGGCGCGCCGTTGTGGCTCACGATCATGCGGTACGACGTGGAGTTGGTGAGCGCGTTGCAGGCCGCCTCCTCCCACGTGAGGTGAGTGGGCTTGCGCATCAGCTGATTGGCCTTGACGACGGTGAGGTCGGCCAGGCCGCCGAAGTTCGTCTCGAAGCCCCAGATGCGCTGGTTGGTGGCCAGCATCGAGTCGTCGTGCGCCGAGGGATCCTGGTCGTCGACGTGATTGCAGTGGATGGTGACGCGGTCGCCCGGCTTCCAGTTGCGCACCGCGGACCCGACACGGACGACGACACCGGCGCCGTCGCTGCCGACCACGTGGTACGGCAGGTCGTGGCGCGCCCCCCACCGGCTCTCGCGACCGAGGCGTTGGAGGAAGCCGAAGGTCGGGAGCGGCTCGAAGATCGACGTCCAGACGGTGTTGAAGTTGATGGCCGACGCCATCACCGCCACGTATGCCTCGTCGGGCGCCAGCTCCGGGACCGCCACCTGGTCGATGTGCAGGCTCTTGTGGGGGTCCTTGTCGGCGGACGGCATGCCCTCGAACATGCCGACCTCGTCCTTGCGGATGACCGCGGCGCGGTACGACTCGGGCAGCGGAATGCCGGCGATCTCGTCGCCGGACGTGTGGTTCTGGATGGCGTCGAGGAAGGCTCGCATGGGCCGAACGGTAGTGGCCCGTCCTAGACTCGTTCGAGTCCGCCATCCTGCCCGGAGGTTCGCACCATGCCCGGTTCCGTCATCGTCGCTGGCGCCCGCACGCCGATCGGCAAGCTTTCCGGCGCCTTCGCCGGCTTCTCGGCCATGGACCTGGGCGGCTTCGCCATCAGGGCCGCGCTCGAGCGGGCCGGAGTGTCTCCGGACGACGTCGACTACGTGTTCATGGGCCAGGTCCTCCAGGCCGGACAGGGCCAGATCACGGCCCGTCAGGCGGCGGTGAAGGCCGGCATCCCGATGACGGTGCCCGCCACCACCATCAACAAGGTGTGCCTGTCCGGGCTCAACAGCATCTACCTCGCCGACCAGCTCATTGGCAGCGGCGACGCCGACATCGTGGTGGCAGGCGGCATGGAGTCGATGACGGCCGCGCCCTATCTGCTCCCGGGTGCGCGCGCCGGCTACCGCATGGGCGACAACAAGGTCGTCGACGCGATGATGCACGACGGGTTGTTCTGCGCCTTCGACATGTGCGCGATGGGGGCAGGCACCGAGAAGTACACGAAGGCCGCCAAGGGCATCACCCGCGACCGGCAGGACGAGTTCGCCGCCGCCTCCCACGAGCGCGCGTCGGCCGCGATGAAGGGCGGCCGGTTCGCGGACGAGATCGTCGCCGTCGAGGTTCCGCAGCGCAAGGGCGACGCCATCGTGGTCGACACCGACGAGGGCGTGCGGCCCGGCACCACCCCCGAGAGCCTCGGCAAGCTGCGCCCCGCGTTCGATGCCGACGGCACGATCACCGCGGGCAACGCGAGCCAGATCTCCGACGGTGGCGGCGCGCTCATCGTGATGTCGAGGGCCGAGGCCGAGCGTCGGGGTGTCACGCCGCTCGGCGAGGTCGTCAGCTACGGCCAGGTCGCGGGCCCCGACGCGTCGCTGCTGACCCAGCCGTCGCACGCCATCCATCAGGCGCTCGACAAGGCGGGCAAGCAGGTGGCCGACATCGACCTGTTCGAGATCAACGAGGCGTTCGCGGCGGTCGGCCTGGCCTCGATGGACGACCTCGGCATCGACGCCGACATCGTGAACGTGAACGGCGGCGCCATCGCCCTCGGCCACCCGATCGGCATGTCGGGCGCGCGCCTGGCGCTGACGCTCCTGCACGAGCTGAAGCGCAGGGGCGGCGGCACGGGCGCGGCTGCTCTCTGCGGCGGTGGCGGCCAGGGCGACGCGCTGGTGGTGAAGAGCCTGTAGGCGGCCCGAGGCTGCTTCTTGTCGTACGACAAGAACGCGCTGGCTACGCCTCGACCTCGCGGCGGCCTTCCAGCGCGCGGCCGAGGGTGAGCTCGTCGGCGTACTCGAGGTCGCCGCCCACCGGAAGGCCGCTCGCGATGCGCGTGACCTTCAAGCCGAGCGGCTTGAGCAGGCGGGCGAGGTACATCGCGGTGGCCTCGCCCTCGATGTTGGGGTTGGTGCAGAGGATGACCTCGACGATGCCCTCGCGGTCGAGGCGCACGAGCAGCTCCTTCACGCGCAGCTGCTCGGGCCCCACTCCCTCGATCGGGTTGATGGCGCCCTGGAGCACGTGGTACCGGCCGCGGAACTCCTGGGTCTTCTCGACCGCGACGATGTCGCGCGGCTCCTCCACGACGCAGACGAGCGTGGGGTCACGGCGCTCGTCGAGACACAGGCCGCACAGCTCGCCCTCGGCGATGTTGTAGCAGCGCGTGCAGAACGAGATGCGGTCCTTCACCTCGTTGATGGCATGGGCGAGCCGCTGCGCGTCCTCCTTGGGCAGCTTCAGGAGGTAGAACGCGATGCGCTGGGCCGACTTCGGGCCCACGCCGGGCATGCGGCCGAGCTCGTCGATGAGGGCCTGGACCGGGCCGGCGTACAAGAGCGGCTAGCCGAGGAGCTTGCCGATGTCGCCGAGGCCGAGGTCGCCCATGGCCTCCTGGCTGACGGCCTGGGCTTTGGCCACGGCGTCGTGGATGGCGGCGAGCACGAGGTCCTGCAGCATCTCGACGTCGTCGGGATCGGGGTCGCCCGTCGGGAGCGCCGCGGGGTCGATCGTGACGGAGCGGAACTCCATCCCGCCGGTGACCCGCACCTTCACCGCGCCCCCGCCGGCCTGGCCCTCGACCTCGGCCTCGCCCGCGGCGGCCTGCGCGTCGAGCAGCTGCTGCTGCATCTTCTGCGCCTGCTTGAGCAGGTCGCCCATGTCGGGGATGTCGGGGGGCTGCGACCTGCCTGCGTTCGGTGCCATCGGCTAATCCTCCACGACCTCGGCGCCCTCGAATATCTGCATCACGTGGTCGACCGGCGAGGCTACCTCCGCGGCCGGGGCATCCCGGAGGTCGCTCAGGTCGATCTCGTCGTCGGGCTGCGCGGACGGGTGGTCGGGCGCCGGCGGCGTTCCCGGCTCGATCACGACCAACCGCAGCGGCACGGGCCGGCCGAAATGGGACGCGAGCGCCTGCTCGACATCGGGCCGGCACTCCTCGCAACGGTCGCGGTGGACCGAGTTGGGAAGCGCGAACGTCGCCCACGTGTCATCGACGCCGACGAAGTGGCCGCCGCCGAAGCGGACCTTGGCGCGCTGTGGCAGCGCCGCGAGCACGACGTCGCCCCACGCGAGCGTGAGCTCGTCGCGGGTGGGAAAGGAGCCGGCGGGCTCGGGCGCGGGGGCCGCGCGGCTCGGCGGCTCGTTGTTCTGCTGCGGCTCGGTGCTCGATGGCGGCTCGGTGCTCGACGGCGGCTCGGTGCTCGGCGGCTCGGGGTCGGGTGCCTTCGCCGGGGTCGGCGGCGCGGCGCGCACCCCGCCGAGCGCGGCGCGCGCGCGATCGGCCGGGCGCGCCGCCTTCGGCTCGGCGCCGGGTGGCTCGTCCTGCCCGCTGTCCGTCGCCCCACGACCGGACTGCCCGCGCTCGAGGCGCTCGATGCGCTCGAGCAGCGCCGCCGGCGAGATGTCCGCATCGGGCCGGCACTGACGTACGAGCGCCACCTCGAGCAGCACGCGCGGGTCGGGCGCGTCGCGCATGGCGACGAGCGCGTCGCCCAGCGCCTCCATCGCCCGCACGATGGCGGCGGGCCCGAGCCGGCGGGCCTGGTCCTCCACGCGTGCCAGCTCCTCGTCGGGCAGGCCGACGAGCGAGCGGGCCATCGTGGCGAGGAACACCTGGCGCAGGCGCTCGAGCAGGTCGCGCGTCACCTGGCGCGCGTCAAGGCCCGCGGCGGTCCGCTGCGCGATCGCCACCAGGGCGCGGCCCGCATCACGCTCGCACAGTGCCTCGATCACCTCGTCGGCTGCCTCCGCCTCGTCCTCCAGGCCACCCGCCGCGGCAACCTGGTCGAGCACGGACAACGCGTCGCGAGCCGATCCGTGGCCACGTCGGGCCACCCGGTCGAGGTCCGCGGGTGAGAGGTCGAGCTTTGCGTCGTCGGCCACCCATCGCAGGTGCTCGGCGATGAGCTCCGTGGGGAGGAGCCGGAACTCGAAGTGCTGCGCGCGGCTGCGGATGGTCGGCAGCACCTTCTGCGGGTCGGTTGTCGCGAGCACGAAGATCACGTGGCCCGGCGGCTCCTCCAACGTCTTCAGCAACGCGTTGGACGCCGGCGCCGAGAGCATGTGCACCTCGTCGACGATGTACACCTTCCAGCGTCCGGGCGTGCCGAGCGCGGCCCGCGACACCAGGTCGCGCATGGCGTCGACCCCGTTGTTCGAGGCCGCGTCCAGCTCGTGCACGTCGAGCGAAGAGCCCTCGGCGATCGCGACGCACGAGGCGCAGGTGCCGTCTGGCTCACCGTCGACGGGCGCGGCGCAGTTCAACGCCTTCGCCAGGATGCGGGCGGTCGACGTCTTGCCCGTGCCCCGCGGCCCGCTGAAGAGGTACGCGTGCGTCACGCGCCCGTCGCGGACCTCGTTGCGCAGCGTGCGGGTGACGTGGTCCTGGCCCCGCACCTCACCGAACCGCTGGGGGCGATAGCGCCGGTAGAGCGACTTCCACGGCTCCGGCGGCGTCATCGAGTGCGGTGCTTCCGACGGCGTTGTTTCCGACGGCGGTGTCATCGACGAGCGAGGCTAGTGCTCGTCCCCCGTTCCGCCGTTCGACGCAGCGGCCAGGCGGTCTGCGGCACACGGGACGACCCGCTGAGAGCTGCTGCCTCCCGGCCCTGACTCGGTTCACGGGGTGCCGTTGCGCAGGACCCGGCCGCTGCGTGGAACGGCGGAACAGGGCCGAGGATACCCTGGCCCCTCCCGGGAGGGATGCGAGAGCGGCCGAATCGGCACGCCTGGAGAGCGTGTGTGGGGCAACCCACCGTGGGTTCAAATCCCACTCCCTCCGCCAGCCGGCCAGCCGGTCGACGAGCCGGCCAGCCGTCGCGGGGTCCGGCCGCCGCCCCGTCTGGGAAGATGGGACGCATGGCGGTGGCACCGGTGAGCGAAAGTGATGCGATCGACGCGCCGCCGCCGATCTCGCCGTCCACGTCGGTGCTCGCGTTCCTGCTCGCGATCGGCGGGGTGGGCCTCGTCGGGCTGGCCCTCGTCGGCGGGCTCTACGCGACCGTGTCACACGCGACCAAGAAAGCCCCGACTCCCACGACCGTCGACGTAGGCGTACCCGGCGCGGCCGCAGGCGTCGCGCCGGCGGTACGTCCGCTCAGCGATGTGCTGGTCAACACCACGCCGGCGGAATACACCCAGGTCGACCCGAGCGCGGGGCCCAGCGGCCCGTTCGACCTCGCCGGCTTCGTCCGGTTCGCCGAGAACCCGAAAGCGGATCGCGTCGCCTTCGAGCGCAACGGCTTCGTCGGCGGCTTCGTCCGGACCTGGCGGCGCGCGGGCCCGTTGGGGGAGAGCCGGCTCGTCGCGTCGGTGTTCGAGTTCTCCACCGCAGACGGGGCGAAGGCAGTCGAGGAGTACGAGAGCGCCCGCACCGTTCGCGAGGACAAGGGTGTCCCGTTCACCCTTGCGGGGGCGAACGCGCTCCAGTTCGAGCACCGCGTGGGGAAGACGACGACCCATGGCTACGCCGTCACGATCCGTCGAGAGGGCGACGACCGCCTGTACTACCTGGCCGCGCTCTACCCGACGCAGCTGCCTCCTGACGAGATCATCGCTCTCACCCAGCAACAGCAACGTCGTCTGCGGTCGGGGGGTTGACCCACGACGACGCCATGACCGTCGCCCTGGCGGAAGCCGAGCGGGCGGCGGCCGAGGGCGAGGTACCCGTCGGCGCGGTGGTGATCGCCGGCGGGCGCGTGATCGCGCGGCGCCACAACGAACGCGAGGCGCGCCACGACCCGACCGCGCACGCGGAGGTGCTCGCATTGCGCGATGCGGCAAACGTTCTTGGCCGCTGGCGCCTCAGCGACGCGACCGTGGTCGTGACGTTGGAGCCGTGCCCCATGTGCGCGGGCGCGCTCGTGGCGGCACGCGTCGGCGGCGTGGTGTTCGGCGCCAGCGACCCGCGTGCCGGTGCCTGCGGGTCGCTCTACAACCTCTGCGCCGACCCCCGCATGAACCACGAGGTCGCAGTGACGCCGGGTGTGATGGCGGACGAGGCGGCTCGCCTGCTCGAGCAGTTCTTCTCCGAGCGGCGCGACCGCGACCAGTAGGCTCTCTCCCGGAGGGATGCGAGAGCGGCCGAATCGGACGGTCTCGAAAACCGTTGTGTCCTTGCGGCACCGTGGGTTCAAATCCCACTCCCTCCGCTGGTCAAGTTCGAGCCGGTTCGAGTCGAGACGGCCGTCGAGCACGCGCCTCGTTCATCGGTCGGCAGAAGGCCGACACGAACCGTTGGGGATATTCGTCGATCTCTCCGGGCACCCCGGTTCGCTCGGTCGGACGGGCGTCGCGTGACACGAAACGGTGGAACAGCCGATCCCAGACGGTGAGGACCGTGCCGAAGTTGTTCTGCGTCGTGGCCGGCAGGTGATGCAGCCGGTGTAGGCGCGGTGTCACGAACACCATCTCGAGCCATCGACCGCCGACCCGCAGGTTGCTGTGTCCGTTGAGGGCGAACGCGGCGTAGATCACCAGGGTGGTTCCCACCGTCGATGCGGAAGGTGCTCGAACATGTGGGTGCGCGTTGTCGCAAGGCCGTCGAGTTGAAGGCTCGAGTGGTGGACCTTGTGCACCGACCAGAGCTTGTCGGAACGGTGGATCCCGACGTGGACAGCGAAAGCGACGAAGTCGTAGACGACGACGGCCGCGACGACACGGACCACGAAAGGCAGACCGACAATCGAGTCCGCGACGACAGGGATGGCCAGCTTCGTCAACTGCGGCCGGAACACAAAGGTCGAGATCAGGTTCGCCGTCGTCGCGACGAGATACCACGCAGCGTCGGTTGCCACGAAGGGCCGGAACAGGCGACTAGGACGGAACTGAAACGCCGGCACCCGCTCCAGGGCGGCGACGGTGAGGAACAGGCTGGTGAGGACGAGGAAGGACAGGCCGGGGCTCATGCCGGCAACCGTGAGTCACTCTGTTCTGTAACCATGGTTGCACCATACAAGTCCTGAGCGGCGCGTTGCAACCGTGGTTACATCACGCCTACGCTGGCGGCGTGGCCACGTCGGAGTGGGTCCTGCTCGCCTATCGGCTCCCCCGGGAGCCGTCGACACCGCGGATCACCGTCTGGCGCAAGTTGCGGCGGCTGGGGGCGGTCCAGGTAGTGGATGGTCTGGTCGCGTTGCCGGCGGATCCGCGCACGGTGGAGGCGTTCGACTGGCTGGCCGACGAGGTCCTCGAGGCCGGCGGTGAGGCCTGGACGTGGCGGGCAACGAGCTCCAAGGCGCAGGACCGGGCGCTCCGCCAGCGGGCGAGCGACGCGGTCGGCGAGGAGTACCGCACGTTGGTGACGAAGGCGAGTGACGCCGAGACGGACCCGCAGCGCCGCACCGTGGACCGTCTCCGCCGGGAGCTGCGCAGCATCGAGGGCCGCGACCATTTCGGCTCCAAGGAGCAGGATCGAGCGCGGCGCGCGGTCGAGCGCCTCGCCACGCTCCAGGATGCGCAGTCGGAGGCGGCACGATGAGGTGGGCGACGCGGGCCGGATGTCACGTGGACCGCGCCGCATGCGCATGGGTGCTGCGTCGCTTTGTCGATCCCGGTGCCGAGTTCGTCTTCGTCGAAGACCCCGCGGACGTCCCCGCGGACGCCACACCATTCGACATGCGCGGTGTCGAACTCTCGCACCACGGCGGGGACTGCAGCTTCGAGACGATCCTGCGCCACTTCCAGCTCGAGGATCCTGTGCTCTGGGAGGTCGCCCGGCTCGTCCACGAGGCCGACCTCGCCGACGACCGATACGACGAACCGGGCGGGCCCGGGCTCGACGTGATCAGCCGGGGGCTCACGCTGGTGCTCGACGACGAGCGCGTCCTCGAGGTGACAGCGATCATCTTCGACGGGCTGTACGAACACCGCCGCCGGTCCCTGCTCGGCGAACGGCCGGGATGACGACCGTCTCCGACGATCCTCGGCGTCGGCTTTCCAGTGATGCTCGGCGGGTTGTCCTGGCTCAGGCGCTGCGGGCGGGCGTGTACGGGTTCGGGTCTGTCCTTCTCGGTGCGACGCTCGACTCGCTCGGTTTCAGCGCGGGCGAGACGGGGCTCGTGCTCGGTGCGGTTGTCGGCGGAACCGTGGTGGCGTCTTTGGCGGTGGGACGGTGGAGCGACCGGTGGGGCAGACGCCGTTCGTATGTGACCCTCTACGTGCTGCTCGCATTCACCGGTGTGGTGTTCGCGGTCGCGTCGAGTCCGTGGATGCTGGCGATGGTCGCGTTGACGGGGGCGTTGTCGACCGAGGTGGTCGAGTCCGGGCCGTTCACGTCGCTGGAGCAGGCGATGCTGGCCAGCGACCTCGCGGGCCGTGAGCGGCTCCGCGGCTTCTCGCTGTACAACGCGGTCGCGGCGGCCTGCGGGTCTCTCGGCGCGCTCGCGGCTGTCGTGCCGGGTTGGGCCCGTGAGATCTGGACGGACGCTCCCACGGATCAGCGCTGGTTCCTCGTCTTCGTGCCCGCCGCGCTCGCGGGCGCGACCGTCGCGGGGTCGTTGTCTCCGCGGGTGGAGGCCGACCGGCCGCACGTGCCACCACGGCGACTCCGGGCGTCCCGACCTGCCATCGCCCGGCTGGCGGGGCTGTTCGCGGTGGACTCCTTCGGGGGCGGGTTCACCGTGCAGTCCTTCATCGCGTTTTGGCTGCACCGCCGCTTCGGCGCGTCGACCGCCGAGATCGGCGTCGTGTTCGCCGCGATGGGGATGCTCCAGACCGGGTCGTTCCTGGCCGCCGGGCGCCTCGCGGAGCGGTTCGGGTTGCTGCGCACGATGGTCTTCACCCACCTGCCGTCCAATCTCTTGCTGGGCGCGGTGGCCTTCGCCCCCGGGTTCGGCGTCGCGATCGCGTTGCTGCTCGCCCGGACCGCGTTGTCCCAGATGGATGTGCCCACCCGGCAGGTGTACGTGATGACCCTCGTCGACCCGAACGAACGCACCGCCGCGGCGGCGACGACCAACACGGCGCGCTACGCGGTCAGACCGTTTGCCCCACCACTGGCCGGCGCGGCCGCGTCCTCGATCGCGCTCGGCGCGCCGTTCGTCATCGCCGGAGCCATCAAGGCCGCCTACGACCTGGTGCTGTGGCGCTCGTTCGCGACCGTGCCCGTCCCTGATGACTCGGAGGTTCCCGCATGATCGCCTGCCTGCGCACCGTCGACGTGCCGCCGCGCGAGCGCGAGCGCTACCTGGCGTGGATCGCCGAAGGTCGTCCGGTGCGAGAGGCGGCCGGGATCCTCGCCGAATGGGTGCTGGAGCCGGCCATCGGTGACGGCTGGACCGTCGTGATCACGGTCTGGCCGAGCCACGAGGTGTTCGACGCGTGGATCGCCACGCCGGAGCGCGGTGCCCTCACCGCATCAGACGTCCACCGGTCGGTCGAGTACCGCCCCATCACTCGTTACGACGTCGTCGGCGGCTACACCGCACCGGCCCTTGTCCAGGAGGTCATCGCATGAAGTGGGTCACCCGCGCCCGCCCGAAGACCGACCGCATCGCCTGTCCGTGGCTGATCCGTAGGTTCATCGACCCCGACGCAGAGATCCTCTACGTCCCCACCGACCAGGTCCTCGCCGTCGCCGAACGCGAAGGCGCGCACGGGTTCGACACCCCCGGCGCCGAGTACGACCACCGCGGCAACAAGTGCACCTTCGAGGTGTTGATCGACGACCACGACCTCGATTCGGACCGCGCCCTCGTCCGCCTGGCGCGCATCGTGCACGCCGCCGACATCGACAGCGAGCTCCACACCGACCCCTACGGGCCGGCCCTGCTCGCGCTCGCCTTCGGTGGTCTCGACGTCGAAGCCGACGATCACCGCCTCCTCGAGCGCGCGTCGTTCGTCTACGACGCGCTCTACGCGTGGTGCGCGCAGCAAGTCGCGTCGGGCCTCGCATGACCGGGCCGATCGGTTACGACGACCTGCGGGCCGACACCGTGGTCCAAGTGGCGAAGCTCATGGCCGCGTCGGCGATCACCGCCCCGAAGTCGGGCGGCCAGCTGTTCCTGGCCGGCAAGCACAACTTCATGGAGACCGTGATCGTCGAACCGGCCGACACCCGCCATCGGTTGGCCGAGTGGATGCGCGCCCGCGGCAAGGAACGGCGCGAGGCGATCTGGTTCCGCGACGCCGACGTCGCCGAGGCCATCGACGCCGTGCTCTTCGTCGGGATGGTCGACTGGTATCCACCCAACTACGACTGCGGCGCCTGCGGTTACGCCACCTGTGCCGAGTTCTTGCACGCCACCAAACCGCTGCGTGACGACTCGGCCGACCTCGAGTTCGTCGGCCCGACCTGCAACCTGCGCGACGTCGACCTCGGCATCGCGGTGGGCTCGGCGGCCAAGACCGCTGCGATCCACTCCATCGACTGCCGCTGCCAGACGCGCATCGCCGTCGCCGCTCGCAAGCTCGGCCTCATCCGCGCCGACATCGCGGTCGCACTCTCGCTCTCGCTCACGCACAAAGCGGTCGGGTTCGACCGGCGCATCGCCGAGGTCGACGTCGATACTCTCGACTACCCGCCAACCGGCACCCTCCCCGTCGGTGTCGAAGGAGGCGAGCGCTACGGCGGCGTACGCAACCGCCAGCAACCGCGCAGTCCGATCCGGGAGAGCGGCACGACGTGATCGGATGGGGCCAGATCTTCTACGGCGCCGCGCTCACGACCATTGTCACCGCTTTGGTATTCGTCTTCGTCAGACGTGAACGCAGCCGCCAGGTGCTCATTCCCGCGTTGGCCGCCGCGCTGCTCGGCCCCATCACGTGGAACGCCGTCCTGCACCGCGCCGGCGGGAACGGCTTCTTTGTCGACATCCCCTTCAAACCGTTCCCGATCAGCTGGCAGGACACCGTCGACGGCATCGTCACCTTCGCCGTGGCCTCCGTCTTCCTCGGCATCGCCCTGCGCCGCGAACCCTCTGGCCGCGTCATCAGCCTCGCCGCCCTCGTCGCCGCCGTCGCGCTGCTCGTCGACGTCTACTGCTACTGACGGCCCGGGCGCGCTCGGTGGTGCGTCTCGAGCGCAGCTCCTGCGGGTCCCCGGGAATGTGTCTTCTCGGGACGCTCGCTGGGCGATTCGGGTAACTCCTCGGGCGGCGTCCCCTGCAGACACGCGAGGGCGCGCCGATCGTCGGCGCGCAGCGTGAGTACCCGTCCGTTGAAGTCACCGCGCTGCAGCTGGATCATTCGCACGTAGCGTTGGAGCATCTCGTCGTTCGGGCCGTTCACGTTCCGGAGACGCTGCAGGTCGACGACCAATCTCTCGCGCGACGCCTCATCGCGCGACAACAAGGCGGTTCCAGGTGCGGATGCGTCCGCCTGCTCGGGGAGCAGGTAATCGACGGGCACGCCATAGAAACGCGCCAGGCGCCGGAGTCGTGCAACGGAAATGGCGCGTTCACCGCGCTCGTAGGCGCCCAGCACCGCTGCCTTGAACTCCTGAGCGGAGCTCGACTCGACCCGCTCGAGCGAGAGCCCCCTTTGGCGCCGCACGCTCCTCAGTCGCCGGCCGAGCTCGCGTGCGTCGTCGCGCTCGGCGGGGTCGACGTCCGTCTCCATCGCCTCGTCGCCTCCGGCCAGCAACCTCGCGACGCGGTCCAAGTCCACGCGCTGGAGCGTCATCGCTCCACCTCCACCGTGCGACGGCGCGACGCGCTCACGTTGCCGTTTCCGCCGCCGCGACCAGCACCTGTCGCCGGTCCCGCAGCCACGCGGTGAGCTGGCTCGCGGGCGAGGGCCGGCAGAGGAAGTAGCCCTGGGCGACGTCACAGCCGATCTGTCGCAGTCGCTCCCAGGTGACCTCGTCCTCGACCCCTTCGGCCAGGACGCTGAGGCCCAGGTTGTGCCCGAGGTCGACGATCGAACGCACGATGGAGGCGTCGTTGGGATTCGTGATCATGGCGGCGACGAACGACTTGTCGATCTTCACCTCGTGCACCGGCAGGCGCTTGAGATACGACAGCGACGAGTAGCCGGTGCCGAAATCGTCCACCGACAGGCCGATCCCCATCGCCCGCAGGCGGTCCAGGATGGCCACCGTGCGCGCCGGATCGGACATGACGCTGCCTTCGGTGATCTCCAGAGTGAGACAATTCGGCTCCACACCCGCCTCGCCGAGCAGCGTCTGGATGTCCTCGGGGAGCTGCAGGTCGAGCAGGCTGCGGGCCGAGAGGTTCACCGCCACGCCGACCGCCAGCCCGGCATCCTTCCAACTTCGACACTGCGCGAGGGCCGCGCGCAGCACGTAGGTCGTCACGACGGGGATGAGCCCGGTGTGCTCGGCGATGGCGATGAACTCATCAGGGGCCATGGAACCGTGCTCGGGATGGGTCCAGCGCACCAGCGCCTCGACGCCCACGACCCCACCGGTGGCCAAGGACACCTTGGGCTGATAGTGGACCTGGAGCTCTTCTCGCTCGATGGCGCGGCGCAGATCGCCAACCAGGGCCAGGCGCCGAGGGCTGTTTTGATCCAGCTCGTTCGCATAGAACGCCACGCCGCTCTGGTCCTGCTTGGCCGCGTACATGGCCACGTCGGCGCGCTGCAACAGGATGGAGGAATCCTGACCGTGGACGGGTGCGACGGCGATGCCGATGGCGGCGCCCAGCTCGAGGGAGAGCTCCTCGTGCGCGAACGGCTCCGACAACGCGCGCCGGATGAGCCCCGCGACCTGCCCGGCCTCCTCGAGGCGGGCGATGCGGGGCAACAGAACCGCGAACTCATCGCCGCCCAGGCGAGCCACCGTGACGCTGGGGTCCAAGCTGCGGACCAGGCGGGCCCCGAGCTCCTGGAGCAGGCGGTCGCCGTGATGGTGGCCGAGGGAGTCGTTCACCTCCTTGAAGCGATCCAGGTCCATGAGCAACACCGCGACCAGCTGGCCATGGCTCTTCGCCGCGGACAGCGCCTCACGCACCCGCTCGTGAAAGAGGACGCGGTTGGGCAGGCCGGTGAGCGAGTCGTGCAGCGCCTCGTGGCGCAGGCGATCGATGAGACGACCGTTGTGCAGCGCCACCCCGGCGTGATTGGCGATGGTCTCGAACAACCGGGCGTCCTCGTCATCGAACGTGCTCACGTCACCCAGGCGGTTGGCCACGCTCAACAGCCCGATCACACCGTCGTCGCCGTGGAGCGGCGCGATCAGGCAGTCCCGCCAACCACGCCGAGACAGGTAGGCCCGCAGCTCGGGCTCACTGGTCGTGCGCGGTACCACCAGCGCATGGGGGTGCGCGGCCACGCGCACCAGGAGCTCGTCGAGCTCGTGGAACGCGAGGCCGCCTTGCGCGTGAGGGGCCTCTTCCAGCCCCACGCTCAGGCGCTTGGCTCCGTCCTGGTCGGGACTCGGCATCAGGATGAGCTCGGCTTCCTCGCCACGCAGCAGGTCGCGGGCCTGGCCGAGCACGGCGGAGATCACGTCTTGAGCACGGGGCGCGACCCCGACCACCTTGGTGAACTCGTAGAGGAGCGCCAAGCTGGCGTGACGATTGACGAGCGTCGCATAGGCCCGGTAGGTGACCAGCACGACCGCGGCGACGACCAGCAGCAGCCAGCCGGCGCGTGCGTCCTGCCACAAGGCGGTCACGGCAACGAGGGCCAGAGCCGTGTTGGCCATCGCGGCCGATGCGCCCACGCTCATCACCCGCGGCAGCTGTTCGGTGTGCAGACGGCCCTCGTGCAACGAGATGACCAAGGTGACGAGCAGGCCGGCCAGCACGGCGACCGCCAGCGTCGCCGCGAAACCCGCCAGCCAGGCGCGGGGCCCGAAGCCGGGATGCCCACCCAACACCACCTGGAAGGTCAGGAGGGCGACGCAGGCCTCCAGCGCGAAGTGGCTCAGGTTGAACACCAGCTTGATCAGCGGTTGCTTGCGGTGGACGACCAGCGCCACGCCGCCGCCGAGCAGGTGGCCGACGATGAGGGCCGCGGGCGACCCGAAGAAGAGGCCCATCACGATCGGGATCTCGCTGAGCGAGATCGAATGCGTGTCGCGTCGGAACTCCAGGTGGATGACGAAGACCTCCGCCGCTCCGAAGCCGAGGGCGAGGGCCCACCAGGGGGCGTGCAGGGCGCCGGGCAGGGAGGTGTTGTCCACCCAGAACCGGAACACGACGGTCGCGAGCCCGAGCAGGACG
Source organism: Actinomycetota bacterium (assembly GCA_005888325.1). NCBI lineage: Bacteria > Bacillati > Actinomycetota > Actinomycetota bacterium. Next base: position 51,217 of record VAWU01000026.1, on the reverse strand, counting down.
ATCGAGAGGCCCAGCACTCGCCGGGTGGCCGGCGAGAGCCGGGCCGACACCGAGCAGTTGTTCCG
>VAWU01000026.1:0-50884 GCA_005888325.1 Actinomycetota bacterium | reverse complement strand
GCCCGACCACGAGCTGCCCGACCACGACGAGCCGCTCCACGAGCTGCCGGACCACGAGCTGCCCGTCCACGAGCTGCCGGACCACGAGGAGCCGGACCACGAGGAGCCGGACCATGAGGAGCCGTTCCAGGTGCCCCCGCTCCAGCTGGAGCCGTTCAGCGCGGCGGGCGCCCAGGTGGCGGGGTTCCAGACCTGGCCGAAGATGTCGCGTTCGCCGGTCAGAGCCTGGCCGGTGGCGGGATCGACCACGTGTACCGCGCCGCGCGCCGTCTCGAGCGAGCCCTGGCCGCTCGAGTAGGGATAGCTCTGGGTCGAGGGCCCCGCCACCGTGGTCATGGCCCGACCCACATCGATGATGCCGGAGCCCTGCAACACGTTGCTGGCCTTGACCTTGAGCGCACTGGCCATGAGCACGGCCTTGACCTGATCGGGGGTGAGGGTGGGCCGCTGCTGGAGCAGCAGAGCCGCCGCGCCCGATGTCACCGCGGCCGCCTGCGAGGTACCGCTGCCCCGGAAGAACCGGGTGCCCACCCGCGCACTCGGGAAGTTCATGTCGACCACGGAGTTGGGGTCGCGCAGGGAGATGAGCGACTTGCCCGGAGCCAGGACGTCGACGTGGCGGTTGCCGTTGCCCCGGGAGGAGAACGAGGCGGGCGCGTCGTCGGCCGGCCCGACGGTTCCCATGGGATCGTCGGCCCCGACGGCAAGCACGAAGGGGTCGATCGCCGGATCGGCCAGGGAGGTGGCGGCCTTGCCGTCGTTGCCACCCGCCACGACCACGACGATGCCTTTGCGCCAGGCGACCTCGGCGGCATAGGCGAGGGGATCGAGCGCATAGCCCTGAGGGGAGTCGGTGCCGAAGGACAGGTTCAGCACCCGCACGTTGAGGCCGTTGTCGCTGCGGTGCTGCACCACCCAGTCGATGGCGGCGATGACCTGGGACACGTCCACCGATCCGTCCGCCGCCCCCACCTTCACGTTGAGGATGCGGGCATCGGGAGCCACCCCGGTGAAGTGGGCGGGGTCGGGCACGGCCGAATCGGCGGTGTCACGCCCGGCGATGAGCCCGGCCATGTGGGTCCCGTGGCCGTAGCCGTCCAGGTAGACGAGGTTGGGGTTCTGGGAGTCGAACGACAGATCCGGCCCGTTGACGACCTTGCCCGGCGAGGTGAGCCCGACGACGGGCGCCACCCCGGAGTCGATGAGGGCCACGTCCACGCCCTTGCCGGTCAGGCCGGCGGCGTACGCGGGGTTGGCGTTGATGATCGAGGCCACGTTGGTGGGCGAGGAGAGATCGGCCGCGGGGTCATAACCGAGCGCGGGGTCGACGCTCAGCATGTGGCCGCGGGCGTCGGCGGTCACTGCCCGCACGCCGTCCGCGCCCGCCAAGCGGCCGACGCTCCCCGCCGGCACCCGAGCGGTGAAACCGTCGATGATGGCCAGACGCCGCCCGACCGAACCGCCCAGACGACCGACGAGGCGTTCGACCGCGGCGACGCGGGCGGATTCTGCCCGCACGATGACGGCCACATCCGGGCCCCGGAGCTGCACGCGGGGGGCTCGCGGTGCGCCCGCGAGCGACGCCAGCAGCATCATTGCCGCCAGGGCCGGCGCGAAGGCCCGCATCGGGTGCACCCGGTAGCGCCCCGGAGACGTCTTGCTGTTGCCGTCCCACTCCACGCCCAGCAGCCGCAGTTCGCTCACGAGTCTCGTCTCTCTCCGAGGGGATCTCACGGAGAGTGAGAGTACGGCCACACACAGTGAGGGACCATGGGCCCCGCGTGCCATTCTGGGACTGCCGTCCGGGCTATGACACGCGTAGCCCGAGGGCGGGCTCAGAGCGAATCAGCGCGTTCGCAACGCCTCGAAGAGCCGTTCGGTGTCGTGGGTGGCCCAGCCGAGCGCGCCGATCGCGACCACGACCACGACGGCGACCAACCAGACGACCTCGACCCGCCGTCGCCGAACCGCGGGCTCGAGCAGCGCCGCCACGCGCTCGGGTACCCCGAGATGACCGAGGTGCATCGCGCCCGCGACCGCGACCTGCCGTTGGAGCAGCGAGAGCTTCGCGAGCGCCGTCTTGGTCAGCGCCCGGGCCGCGATCGTCGGGTGGGTTCGGGCTGCCGCGTCTTCGTCGGCCCACCGCTCCAAGGCGAAAGCCACGTCGTCTCTCACCGACCCCAGCATCGGGTTGATGGCCGCCGCGAGAGCAATGACGACGATGAAGTTCCTGTGGGCATGGGCGAGGTGAGCGTGCTCGTGGGCGAGAGCGGCGGCGCGCTCCTCGTCGTCGAGGGCCTCGAGCAGCGCGGTCGACACGAGCACGCGGCCCCGGCGGGCCGGGGTGGCGGGCACCGCGACGGCGGTGGGCACCGGGTCGTCGACCACGACCACGGAGCCGCCGCCCGCGGATGCGAGCGCCGCATGCATCCGGGAGATCGCCGCGAACTCGGAGTGGAGCCGCCGCACCCGGACGAGCACGAGCGCGCTGACCACGACCAGCCCCAGCGAGGCGGCCACCGAAACGACGATCGGCACGGGGACGCCATGGTTCACCGCTCCCGGCCGCCAGCGGCCGAGGTGAGCGACGACCGAGTCGCGCGCCACCAGCGGCCACGCCAACAGCCCCAGCGCTCCGAACGCCGAGCCGGCCAACACGACCATGGCGGCGGTCATCGACCAAGCGGCCCGACGGGGTGACGTCCTCCGACACACCAGACGGCTCAGCCCGACCAGCACCGCGCTGAGGACGAAGGGCAGGTAGATCACGGCGCGCACGTCAGTGCGCCTGCTCGGGACGGGCCTGGTCGATCTCGGCGAGCATCGCCCGCAGCATGGTCTCGTCCTCGGGTCGCAACCCGTCGATGAGCCCTTGCAGCACCGCGGCCCGGTCGTTGCCGTGGGCCAGGAGGCGGCGGACATGGTCGGCGACGACCTCGGTCTCGGCCACCACCGGAGAGTACGCGAACGCACGACCCACCTTGGTGCGCTCGATGACCCCCTTGTCGTGCAGACGTACGAGGATCGTCATCACCGTCGTGTAGGCGAGGTCGCCCCCGACGGCCGCCTGTACCGCCGCCGGCACCAGCGGCTCGGACGCCGCCCACAGCGCGGCGAGGACCTCACCCTCGAGCTCGCCCGAGCCGCGCCGCGAGGCCGCCCGTCTCGGGCTACGGCGATCGCGACCAGGCATGCCCCCCAAAGTACGACAGCTGTCGGAGTTCAGCTAATCTACGACACACGTAGTAGATGTCGGCGGCGGTGCCGGCGGACCCGAGGAGCGACCGTGATCAGTTACTTCCAGGCCATCGTGATCGGCCTCCTGCAGGGCGTCACCGAGCTGTTCCCCATCTCGAGCCTCGGCCATTCGGTGCTCGTGCCCGCCTGGCTGGGCTGGGACCACCTGGTCACCGCCCAGTCGGCCGATGAGTCCTTCTACCTGGCCTTCGTGGTCGCCCTGCACGTCGCCACCGCGGTCGCCCTGCTCGTCTACTTCCGTGCCGAATGGGTCCGCATCATCGCCGGCTTCGTCCGCACATGGCGCACCCGCCGGATCGAGACCCCCGACGAACGCCTCGCCTGGCTGCTGGTGGTCGCCACCATCCCGGCCGGCATCACCGGCCTCGCCCTCGAGCACGCGTTGCGCACCCTGTTCGCCAAGCCCCTCGCGGCCGCGGTGTTCCTCACCGTCAACGGGCTGATCCTCCTCGCCGGCGAACGGGTGCGGCGCCGAGCCGCGGTTCGCCACCTGGTCGTTGCCCACGCGACCGATCGCGGCCCCGGCGAGGAGGAGGGTCGCGCGCTCGACACGCTCGACTTCAAGGAGGCGGGCGCGGTCGGCATCGCCCAGATCGGCGCCCTGTTCGCCGGCGTCAGCCGCTCCGGCATCACGATGGTCGCCGGGTTGCTGCGCGGCCTCGACCACGAGGACGCGGCGCGGTTCTCCTTCCTGCTCGCCACCCCGATCATCTTCGCGGCCGGCGTCTACAAGGTTCCCGACCTCGCCGGGCACCTGGGCGACGGCATCCGCGGCCAGGCTCTCGTCGGCGCCCTCTTCGCCGGTGTCGCCGCCTTCGTGTCGGTGCGGTTCCTCGTCCGCTTCTTCCAGACCCGCACCCTGCTGCCGTTCGCCGTCTACAGCCTCATCGTCGGCGCCATCAGCATCATCCGCTTCGCCTGACGCATCACACCGGGCTCATGTCGTCACCGCACAGCGGGCGTCGAGCGCGGCCAGGATGTTGCGCAGCCGCTGCGGCTTCATCTTCTGCCAGGCGTGCACCGCGAGCCGGAGCAGGCTGACGATCTCATACGCGTGGACCCGTTCCTCGACCGCTCGGTCCGCGACGCCACCGGCCGACCGGTAGCCGTCGAGGAAGACCGCCTCCAGCGCGTCCCCGAGCGGAGCGAACCGGGGCGCTTCGACACCCGCGGCCTTCACCATCGCGAACCGCAGGTACGCGAGGAAGTGCCCGAGGTCGAGCCCAGGCTCGGCCCGGCACGCGCCGTCGTAGTCGACGAGACCGTACCGATCGCCGGAGAAGAGGATCTGCGTGTAGCTGAAGTCGCCGTGCGCGGTGGCTTCGGCCATCGTCTCCGTGCCTGCCGAACGCGATTCGGCGGACAACATGGCGGGCTCGATCCGCGCCGCCAGCTCGGGCGTGTACGCGCGCACGACATCGATCGCGTCGTGCAGCGGGGCGATCTCGCCGTCGAGCGAACGGCTGGGCCCGAGCGGGAGCTCGACGCGGTGGACCGTTGCCGCGATCCGTCCGCAGCGGGCAACCGCCTCCTCGAGTGCCGGCGAGTCGGGTGGTGTCTCCGTCTCGCGAACGCGCGCCTTCAGCAGCTGGGCCACGCGTGGCGCGCCCGGGATAGCTCCCAGCACGGTCAGGCCGAGCTCGGGGCGGTCGACGAGCACCGGCGGCACGTCGAACTCGGCGCCCGCGTGCAGCAACGCGTCGGTGAGCGCGCGGGTCTGCCCGCCGCTGCCGTCGTTGACGACCTTGCCGTAGGCGACGGCGGAGACGCGGGGGGCGCCCGCCTCGAAGCGCAGGGCACAACGGCGGCGGCGACCGTACTGGGCGGCAGCCACGCGGTACGGGCCGGTCACGGCGGGCAGGGCGCGGTCGAGCAGCGAGGCCGTCTCGTCCGGATCGGTGACGCGCACGAGCGTGGGGAGCTCCCCGTCCACCGGGAACACCGCGACCGCGATCGCCAGCGCCGGCAGGGTGGCGGCCAGCACGGGCACAGGCGGCCGGTGGGGCCGCCCGTCGAGGTCGGCCGCGGGCTGCTCCAGCGCGTCGACCCGGAACGCCTCCGCCGCGCCGGCGTCGCGGAACAGGCGGGCGCCGATGAGCACCTGGTCGCCACGCTCGAGCGTTGCCCGACACCGCACCATGCAGTAGCCGTCGGGCTCGAAGAGCGCCTCGCGCGGCTCGCAGGCGACAACTCCGACACCCAGCGCATCGCCGAGGGCTGACGCCATCGACGGACCGTCGAATGCGGCACGAAGTCCGGGGAAGGCGTCGACGAACGGGTCGCTGTCCCGGAGGTCGAACCCGCCCTCCCGAGTCGCAGGTGTGCTTCCCCTCACGGGGTGAGCATGTCGGCTCCGCGCTGCACGGACAAGTGACGGTTCGCGGTGGCGCTGGTCAGCGGCGTCGGGTCGTGATCTGATCTCGGCATGTCGATCTTCGAGCCGGACTTCGCCGGCGTCATCGGTCGCACGTGGCACGACTCGCAACCCTGGTGGCCGCCCGAGCTCGCTCCACCGGAGGGCGCGCCGAACGTGGTGTTCATCGTGCTCGACGACGTCGGGTTCGCGCAGCTGGGCTGCTTCGGGTCCGACATCGACACCCCGCACATGGATGCGCTCGCCGCGGGCGGCCTCCGCTACAACAACTTCCACACCACCACGCTGTGCTCGCCGACGCGCTCGTGCCTGCTCACCGGTCGCAACCACCATTCGGTGGGGATGGCGTGCATCGCGGAAGCCACCAACGGCTTCCCCAACAACCGGGGGCGCATCACCAAGCGCGCCGCGCTGCTGTCGGAAATGCTCCGCCCGCACGGCTACAGCACGTTCGCGCTCGGCAAGTGGCACCTCGTGTCGGCGGAGGCGCAGAACGGTGCCGGCCCGTACGACGACTGGCCGCTCGGCCGCGGCTTCGACCGCTACTACGGCTTCCTCGGCGCCGACAACAACCAGTGGAACCCCGACCTCGTCTACGACAACCACCGCGTCGAGCAGCCCGCGTCGCCTGACGACGGCTACCACCTCAGCGCCGACCTCGTCGACCGGGCGATCGAGTTCATCCGCGACCAGCAGTCGGCCGCGCCGGGCAAGCCGTTCTTCTGCTACCTCGCCTTCGGCGCCGCGCACGCGCCCCACCACGCGCCCCGCGAGTACATCGAGCGCTACGCGGGTCGTTACGCCAAGGGCTGGGACCAGACGCGGGACGAGTGGCTCGCGCGTCAGAAGGAGCTCGGCATCGCGCCGGCGGGAGCCGGTTTGGCGCCGAGGGACTCTCGGCCGACGAGCGCCGGCTCTACGCCCACATGATGGAGGTCTACGGGGCGTTCCTGACCCACACCGACGACCAGATCGGCCGCCTCGTCGCGTTCCTCCGCGAGATCGACCGTCTCGACGACACCCTGACCGTCCTCATCTCGGACAACGGGGCGAGCGCGGAGGGAGGCGACCACGGGCTCGTCAGCGAGTGGCTCTTCTTCAACCTGATCGAGGCCACGGTCGAGGACAACCTGGCGCGCATCGACGACCTGGGCGGTCCCTCCACCTACAACCACTACCCGATCGGTTGGGCCCAGGCCGGCAACACGCCGTTCCAGTGGTACAAGCGCTGGGTGCACGCGGGCGGGGTGCGCGACCCGCTCATCGTGCACTGGCCGTCGCGCATCCGCGACGGAGGTGCCATCAGGAACCAGTACCACCACGTCGTCGACATCGTGCCCACCGTGCTCGAGGCGATCGGCGTCGAGGCTCCCGACGTCGTCAGCGGCGTGCCCCAACTGCCGATCGAGGGGACCAGCTTCGGCTACACGTTCACCGACGCCGAAGCACCCACCCGCAAGGAAGTGCAGTACTACGAGATGTTCGGCAACCGGGCCGTCTGGGCCGGCGGCTGGAAGGCGGTGGCTGCGCACCAGCGCGACGTCCACTGGGTCTTCCCGCAGCCGTTCGAGGACGATCGCTGGGAGCTGTACCACCTCGACGACGACTTCTCGGAGCTCGACGATCTCGCGGATCGCCATCCCGACAAGGTGCGGGAGCTCATCGAACGATGGTGGTCGGAGGCCGGGAAGCACAACGTGCTCCCGCTCGACGACCGGGGCGTCGGCCGCGCCCTTCGTCCCCAGAAGCAGACGGTGTTCACCTACTACCCGGGCATGTCGGGCCTCCATCCGATCGTGGCCGCGCGCACGGTCGGCCGGAGCCACACCATCACGGCCGAGGTCGACCGCGCCGACGCGTCACAAGAGGGCGTGCTGCTGGCGATCGGCGGCCGCTTCGCGGGGTGGACCCTCTACGTGCAGCACAACCGCCTCGTCTACGAGCACAACTATGTGGGGCTGGAGCGCTACGTGGTCACCTCCGACACCGACGTGCCGACGGGCCCGTGCACGCTCGAGATGCGCTTCGACCGCACCGACCGCCTGGCCGGCGAGGTCACCCTGCTGATCGACGGCGTCGAGGTCGGAAAGGGCGACATCGCGAAGACCTGCCTCATCACCGGCTTCGAGCCCCTGGACTGCGGCCAGGACACCCAGACCCCGGTGAGCCCGGCCTACGAGAGCCCGTTCCGGTTCACCGGAACGTTGAAGCAGGTGGTGCTGGAGGTCCACGGGAGGGGGATCTTCGACGACCGCGCCGCGACGGCCGCCGCGCTCGCCGAGCAGTAGCAGCAGGCCCGGTGGCGCGGTGACTCGACGGGTCTACCGGTGGCGCGCGACCAGCCGGACGATGAGCCCGATGAAGACGGCCACGAGGGCGAGCTTCACGAAGAAGACCACCGTGTGGACGACCCACCCGACCACCGAGAACAAGATGACGACGCCGACCAGCGCCACGATGACGAGGAGCCCGTCGTCGAGCCGGTCGAGCACGGAACGCCTGCGCTCCAGGGAACTCACGGCCACACCGTAGGCCCGTCGCGGCGCGGGCGGAAAGATGACGTCGGTCACGCCTGACGCACTCGACCGCGCCTCGACGGCGAAGAGCTAGTCCGTCAGGTCTGGCAACCTGTTGCGTCGTGGGAATGCAGATGTGGCACATGCGCATGGGCCGCGACACCGAAGCGGTCGCGGGCAAGACGCTCGACCGCGCCGTCATGGGGCGGGTGTGGCGGTTCGCCCGGGCCTACCGGCGCATGCTCTGGCTCTTCCTGGCCACGATCGTGCTGTCGTCGCTGGCGGGCATCCTGCCGCCGCTCGTCTTCAAGCAGATCATCGACGACGCCATCCCTGGGCACGACCTCGGGCAGGTCTACCGGCTGGCCGCGCTGTCCTTCGGCTTGGCCGTCGCCCAGGCAGGCCTCACCGTGGCGGGCCGCTGGTACTCCGCCCGCATCGGCGAGGGACTGATCTTCGACCTCCGCTCCGCGCTGCACGACCACGTGCAGCGGATGCCGCTCGGCTTCTTCACCCGCACCCAGACCGGCGCGCTCATCAGCCGCATGAACAACGACGTGGTGGGCGCGCAGCAGGCGCTCACCGGCACGCTCGGCGGCATCGTGTCCAACATCATGGACCTCACCTTCACCCTCGGGGCCATGGTGTACCTCGAGTGGCGGCTCACGCTGCTGGCGCTCGTCGTCGTGCCCGCCTTCCTCGTCCCCGCCAAGTTCGTGGGTCGCAAGTTGCAGCGCATCACCCGCGAGTCGTTCACGCTCAACGCGGCCATGAACGCCACCATGACCGAGCGGTTCAACGTTTCGGGCGCCTTGCTCGTGAAGCTGTTCGGGCGACCCGAGCAGGAGCGGAGCGAGTTCCGCGACAAGGCGGGCCGGGTGCGCGACATCGGCGTAAGGAGCGCGATGTACACGCGCACGTTCATGGTGGCCCTCGGTCTGGTGGGCGCGGCCGGCACGGCCATCGTCTACGGGCTGGGCGGTCGATTCGTGATCCAGGGCACCTTCAAGCTGGGCACGCTCGTCGCCCTCGCGCTCTACGTCCAGCGGATCTACCAGCCACTGACCGCGCTCACCTCGGCGCGGGTCGACTACATGACCGCGGTCGTCTCGTTCGAGCGGGTGTTCGAGGTGCTCGACGCGCCTCGCGCCATCGACGACCGGCCCGGCGCTTACGACCTGGTGTCCAAGGGAGGCAAGATCGAGGTCGACGACGTGTGGTTCCGTTATCCGGCACCCTCCACGGTGTCGATCGCCTCGCTCGAGGCCGACGCCACAGCGGTGTTGAGCGACGAGCCGTCGGACTGGATCCTCAAGGGCGTGTCGTTCACGGCCGAGCCCGGCCAGATGGTGGCGCTCGTCGGTCCCTCGGGCGCAGGGAAGACCACCTTGTCCCACCTCGTGCCGCGTCTCTACGACGTCACGAGCGGCGCCATACGCGTCGACGGCCACGACGTGCGCGACCTCACGCTGACCAGCCTGGCGGGGACCATCGGGATGGTCACCCAGGACGCCCACCTCTTCCACGACACCATCGCGGCCAACCTGCGCTACGCCCGGCCGGACGCCACCGACGCGGAGCTGGTGGACGCGTGCAAGGCGGCGCGCATCCACGACCTCATCGTGTCGCTCCCCGACGGCTACCTCACCGTCGTCGGCGAGCGCGGGTATCGCGTGTCGGGCGGCGAGAAGCAACGGCTGGCGATCGCGCGCGTCCTGCTGAAGGGCCCCGCCATCGTCATCCTCGACGAGGCGACCGCGCACCTCGACTCGGAGACCGAGGTGCTGATCCAGCAGGCCCTCGCCGAGGCGCTGGCCGGACGCACGTCGCTCGTGATCGCCCACCGTCTCTCGACCATCCAGGCTGCCGACCAGATCCTCGTCGTGGACGAGGGCCGGATCGTCGAGCGGGGCACCCACCTCGAGCTCGTCGGGGCCGGTGGCCTCTACGCCGAGCTCTACGAGACGCAGTACTCGACGTCCGCCGTCACCTGATGCGCCGGAGCGGCTGATGCGCTGGACGGTGCACGGCGAGCGCTCGCTCTACGAGAGTGACTGGGTCAACCTCCGCCTCGTCGACGTGGAGCTGCCCGACGGCGACCGCTTCGAGCACCACGTCGTCCGCACGCCCTACGAGGCGGCCGGCGTGGTGGTCGCCGACGCCACACGGGGGGTGCTGTTGCTGTGGCGCCATCGCTTCATCACCGACACGTGGGGGTGGGAGGTGCCCGCCGGTCACGTGGAGGCCGGCGAGTCGCCCGAGGCGGCGGGGGCGCGCGAGGTGCTGGAGGAGACGGGCTGGCGGCCCGGCCCGCTGCGTCACCTCGTGACCTACAACCCCATGAACGGACTCGCCGACAAGCGCTTCCACCTGTTCGTCGCCGAGGGAGCGACACACGTCGGCGAGCCGGCCGACGTCAACGAGGCCGAGCGGGTCGAGTGGGTGCCGCTCGAGGAGGTGCGCCGGCTGGCGCGGGCGGGCGAGGTGCGCGACGGGCTCTCGCTCACGGCTCTCCTGTACGCGCTCTGTTACTTGTACTGAGTCATTCCTCGTTGCTTGTACTGAGTCATTCCTCGACCGGGGTGCTCACCTCCGTTGCGCCGAACACCGGCGGCCGGCGCGCCTGGAACGCCGCGACCCCTTCGGCGAAGTCGGGCTCACCGACCATGCGCTCCATGATCTCCACCGCGAACTTCACCGAGGGGGCCAGCTCCCCGGTCATGTCGTCCCACAGCTGGCGCTTCATCACGCGGAGCGACGACGGTGAGATGTCGGCCGCCATGCGCCGCGCGTAGTCCAGCGTGAACGGCAGCAGCTCGTCGGGCGGGAACGCCCGGTTGACCAGGCCCAGCTCGACCGCCTCCTCGGCGAGCACGACGCGACTCGAGAAGAGCAGGTCGGCGGCGCGTCCGGGCCCCACGAGCCGGCTCAACAGCCACGAGACCCCGTGCTCGGCGGGCAGGCCCAGGCGGCCGAACGAGGTGGTGAGCTTGGCCCCCGCGGCCGCGAAGCGGATGTCGGCGAAGCAGAGCAGGACGAATCCCACCCCCGCGGCCGGGCCGTTCACCGCCGCGATCACCGGCTTGGAGAGGCGCATCGCCAACGTCGGCGCATGCTCGCCGACCACCTCGGCTTCATCGGCGGGCCGCTCCCCGGCGACGTCGTACGTGCCGGTGTCGCTCATGACGTCGAGCGCCTTGAAGTCGGCGCCGACGCAGAAGCCCCGTCCCGCGCCGGTGAGGACCACCACGCGCACGTCGGGGTCGCGGTCCGCCCGGCGCAGCACCCACGCGTACTCCCGCTCCATGCGGATGGTCCATGCGTTCATGCGGTCCGGCCGGTCGAGCGTGACGAGGCCCACGCCCCGGTCGACCTCGTAGCGGACAACCCGGAGGTCCATCCCGCGGGTCTACACCGTCTAGGGCGTGCGCACGGTCTCCTGCTCGGTGGCGCCCGCGACGGGCTCCGCCTCAGGCGCCGGCGGAGTTCCGAGCCGCTCGCCCAGGTCGACCATGCCGGAGTCGCCACGCAGGCGGTCGCCGGCCGCGACCCGCGCCGCTGCGCCCCGACCGACGTTGGGGTCGGCCGCCCGCTCGACCAGCCGCGTGTGCCAGCGCTCACCCCACGCGCCACCGAGACACGCAGCCACGAGCGCAGTCAGCGCCCACGCGAGCCCGACCAGGGCGGGCAGGTCGCGCCACTCGTCGAACGCGGTGGGGATGCCCAGCGTGCGAAACGCCGTGGGCAGCGCGTCGCCACGCGTCATCTGATCGAGCCCTGCCACCGCGCCGACGAGGAGCACCGCGCCGAGGGCGAAGGTGTAGAAGCCGTGGCTGACGCCCGCCCGTCGCGCCATGCGTCCCGCCACGTAGCCGCCGAAGAGGCAGGCGAGGAACAGGGCCGCGCTCAGGATGGCGGCGTCGGACGCGTCGAGCTTGCGCCACTCCTGGCTCATCAGGTCGGTGTCGAAGTTGGCGGCGCTCGTCGCCGCCGCCGCCGCGCCGATGAGAACCGTGAAGGCGGCGACCGCGGCGGCCACACCTCCGAGCAGGCTCACCACCGAGACCCGTCCGAGCCCGGCGTCGCGTGCCAGTGCCCGCCGGTCCCGCCGAGACTCGCTCACGAGTGCCGCTCCCCGGCTCCGTGCCGTGCTCCGCTTCCGCAACCTCATCGCGGACCTCCTCATTCGTGTGCCACAACGATGGAGCGTCGGTCAGCCCACGTGGTGGATGTCCTCCCCGGCCTCCGACTCGTCGTGCTCCATGAGCTCGGTCTCGAGGCCCTCCCGCTCGAGCACCTCGTCGTCCTTGGCGCGCCGTAGCTCCTCGAGCTCCTCGGGTACGGCGTCATCCGGCTGCCTGGGCGCCATCCAGGAGAGCTACCCGGGGTCTTCGGCAGCGGAAACCTCGCCTCGCCCGTCGGCGCGGAGCAGCAGCGCGCCCAGACCGGCGGCCGCGGCCGACGCCACGAGGACCGCGAGCTTGGCCTCGTCCTGCAGGTCGGGGTCAGCGAACGACAGGTCGACGAAGAACAGCGAGACCGTGAACCCGACGCCGGCGACCGCACCGATTCCGACGACCTGGCGCCAACGGACGCCGGCGGGGAGCGAGCTCAGCCCGAGCCGACACGCGATCCACGTGAACGCAGTGATGCCCAACGCCTTGCCGACCACCTTCCCGAGCAGCACCCCGAGCGCCACCGGTGAACGCGACGTCGTCTCGACCAGGTCGCTCCCGATCACGACACCGACGTTGGCCAGCGCGAACACAGGCACCACCACGTAGCTCGCCCACGGGTGCAGCAGGTGCTCGAGCCACTCGACGACCGAGACCGACTCGCGCGCCAGGCGGGCGGTGTCGCGAGCCGCGTCCACGGTCGACACGTCCCCGAGGCGGGAGCGTACGGTCGCGATCGCGTGCTCGGGAAGAGCCGGCTCAACGGGCGCCAGGAGCCCCATGGCCACACCCGCCAGCGTGGGGTTGACACCCGCTTCATGGAGGGCCAGCCAGATCGCAACGCCCACCCCGACGTAGAGCGGGGTCCACCGAACACCGATCCGCTTCAGCACCACGACGAGGAGGACGAGCGCGACGGCGACGACGAGCGCTCTCATGGAGACACCCGTCGAGTAGGCCGCGACGAGCACGACGAGCGCGCCGAGGTCGTCGGCAACGGCCAGGGTGAGCAGGAAGAGCCGCAACGACGCGGGGACGCATCGACCGAGGAGCGCCACGACACCGAGCGAGAAGGCGATGTCGGTGGCCATGGGGATGCCCCAGCCCCGCGCGCCGCGCCCGCCTGCATTCACGACGAGATAGAGCAGGGCGGGCACGAGCATGCCGCCCGCGGCAGCCAGGACGGGCAGCGCGGCCCGCCGACGATCCCGCAGCTCGCCCGACGCCAGCTCGCGGCGGATCTCCAGCCCGACCACGAGGAAGAAGATCGTCATCAGGCCCTCGTTGACCCAGAGTCGCAGCGCGCCGTCGATCGAGTACCCGCCGACACCGAGCGACAGGTTCGTGGACCAGAGCGTCCGGTAGCTCGCCTGCCAGGGAGAGTTCGCCCACACCAGCGCAACCGCGGCGGCCCCGAGCAGGACGAGCCCGCCACTCGCCTCTGTCGCGAAGAACTCGCGCACGGGCCGGGCGACCGTGCTGGCCCGCGCGGGCGTGGTGGGCGGGCGGTCGGGTCGCGATCTCGACCAACGGGAAGGCGTGACCACGGGAGGCTCCTGGGCGTCGACGACCGGCCGCCGACCAGTCTTCCCGGCACACCCCGGCGGAGAGGGTAGACGACGACGGCCCCGGCTACCCTGCCCGCCGTGGGCCCTCGCATCGCCATCGTCGGCGGCGGCAGTCATCAATGGGCACCGACGCTCGTGACCGACATGGCGGGCCGGCCGTCGTTGCACGATGCGCACATCGTGCTCGACGACATCGACGCCTCCCGGCTCCCGCGCATGGCCGCCTACGTCGAGCACGTCGCCAGCGTTCGGCAGATCCCGATGACGGTGTCGACGACGACCGACCAGCGCGTGGCACTCGAGGGCGCGGACTACGTGGTGGTGAACATCTCCACGGGCGGGTTCGAGAGCATGCGCCACGATCTCGAGATCCCCGCGCGCCACGGCATCCACCAACCCGTCGGCGACACCGTGGGCCCGGGTGGTGTGTCACGGGCGCTGCGCAACATCCCCGTGCTCGTCGGCATCGCGCGTGACATGGAGGAGCTGTGTCCGCACGCCTGGTTGCTCAACTTGACCAACCCCATGACCACGCTGTGCCGCGCGGTAACGCGTGAGACGTCGGTGCGCACCGTCGGCCTGTGCCACGAGATCACCATCACCCGCTTCTACCTGTCCCTCCTCCTCGACACGGACTTCCGCGCCATCGAGCCCGTCATCACCGGCGTCAACCATCTGCCGGTGATCACGGAGCTGCGCATCGACGGCGCGCACGGCGGCGGGACGGTTGACGGCGACGGGCTGGCCCGCCTGGCCGCGCTGACCGCCGACGAACGCCGTCGCGACGACCCGCTGCCGTTCGCCCTCCCCGCCGACCTGGGCCACGAGCCCCGGCCCGACGGAGCCGAGTGGCGCAAGGGCGACCTGCTCGACATCAACCGCGTCAAGCTCGAGCTGTTCCACCGCTTCGGCGCGCTGCCGGGGGCCGGCGACCGCCACGTGGTGGAGTTCTTCCCCGGCTTCGTCACCGAGGAGTCGGCCTGGGGCAAGCGCTGGGGCGTGACGCTCACGACGATCGAGGACCGTGAACGCGACGAGCAGCGCTATGTGCAACGGCTGGAGGAGCGGCTCGCCGCCGACGACGTGCCCGATCTCCCGTCGGGCGAGATGGTCGCGCCGCTCATCGACTCGTTCATCACCGACAAAGCGCGCTCGCTCCCGCTCAACCTCCCCAACGCGGGCCAGTGCCCCGATCTGCCGCCCGACGTCGTGGTCGAGGCCATGTGCGTCGCGGACGGTGACGGTGTGCGTGGCCGCGACCGGGCGTCTGCCCCGCCGTTCCTCGCCGAGCACCTTCGCCGCGTGTCCGCCGCGCAGGAGCTCACCGTCGAGGCCGCGGTCAGCGGCCGTCGCGACGACGTCCTGGCCGCGCTCCTCGCCGACCCGCTGACCGGTCGCATCGACTACGACCACGTCGAGCAGATGACCGACGAGCTGCTCGCGGCCACCCGTCCCTGGCTCCCCCAGTTCGCGTAGGCCGATGTTGTTCCTGCACGAGGTTCATCGTCTGGTCGGCACCCGCTGGCGCGATTTCGAGCGCGCCATGCGCGACGACTACAGGGCCATTCTCGCCAAGGGCGACGACGCACGCCTGCTGTGGTACTTCCACCAGGCCCACGGCACCGGGCTCTCGTACACGGTCGTCACCGTCACCGCCTTCACCGGCGCGCCGGCCTGGCACGACTTCGCCCGACGCGTGCAGCAGGGCGACCTGCAGGGATTCGCGACCGAGCTCGACGAGCTGCGTCACGAGGTACGGGGCAAGCTGCTGCTGCCCACGCCGTGGTCACCCATGCAGAACGTCGACTTCGCCCGCGTCGACGCCGCACCCGCCGAGCACGAGCCGTCGTTGTACATGGAGGACACGGGCTGGCCCTTCGAGGGCAAGCTCGACGACTACGTCCGCGCCCTGGGTGAGTGGTACGAGCCGATGGTGCGCAAGAGCCCGCTCATCGAGCTGCAGGCGTTCCTCCGACCCGCAGCCGGCGCGGGGCCGCGCCGCGAGGTCGTGCTCGTGCAAAAGCTGAAGGACCACAGCCAGCTCCTGCGCCTGTTGACATACGAGGAACCCGAGTCCTATCCGGCGGACAGCTGGATGACGAAGGCCCTGACCCTGCGCGATCAATGGGAGAGCCGGCTGCTGCGCACGGCTCCGTGGTCGCCGCTGTGGTGACGCTCGCCGTCGCCTGACCTCGGCGGCTACGGTCGTCCCGCCGGGGGGAACCAAGGGGGAGACATGGCTCGCATCCGCAGTCGGACGTTGGTGTTGCTGGTCGCGTTGTCGGGGGTCGCCGCCCTGCTGGCCACCCCGGCCCGCGCGGCCGGGAAGGACGCGAGCCCCGAAGGTGACGGTATCCGGATCGTCACGCCCGCCGACAAGACCCAGCTGCCCGTCGCCGGTAACGGAACCGTGCTCGTCGAGCTCCACGACCGCCTGGAGACGAGCTCGCTGCACGTCGTGCTCTCGAACCCGACGGCCGGTCGCATGGTCGATCTCACCGCCCGCCTGGTCAAGGGCGAGCACTCCGCGACCGCGTCGTTCGGGCCCGCCGACCTGGCGCAGGGGATCACACGGGTCACCGCGACGGCGAGCCGCGAGCACGGCCACACGGTCCGCCGCGCGGTAAGCGAGTTCTCGTGGGAGCCCGGCATCGACACCACCGCAGCCGATCGCTGCGAGCTCCTCGGCCAGGACCGTTGCCTGCTCCCGTTCCCCAGCGACCGCTTCACGGTCGCCGACCCGAGCACCGACACGGGACGGCGGGTCAGCTTCAACCTCGAGTCGATGCCGGCCAACATCGCCGGCGTGCACATGGACCCGACCGAGTGGAACCGGAGTGACGGCTTCAGCCCGGGCGCCATGATCATCGCCCACATCCCCGGGCTCGACCTGGGCACCACCGGTGCCGCCCCCGTCACCGACATCGCCCGCTCGCTCGACGACAATGCGCCGATCGTGCTGGTCAACGCCGACACTGGTGAGCACCAACCGTTCTTCGCCGAGCTGGATTCGACCGCGACCAGCGACGTGTCGCGCGCCCTCATCATCCGTCCGGCTCGCAACCTGAACGAGGGCGGGCGCTACATCGTCGCCCTGCGCCGCCTGAAGGACGCCGGCGGCACGACGATCGGGCCCAGTCGTGACTTCCAGGTGTACCGCGACCACATCACGACCTTCATCCCCGCGATCGAGGCGCGCCGACCCCACCTCGAACAGCTCTTCGACGAGCTGGGCAACGCCGACGTCGGGCGATCCGATCTCACTCTTGCGTGGGACTTCACCGTCGCCAGCGAGCGCAGCCTCAGCGAGCGCGTGCTGCACATCCGCGACGACGCGTTCGCGTCGCTCCACGGAGGCGTGCCGTCGTTCACCGTCGACACGGTGGAGCGCGACGTCGACAGCAACATCCTGCGCCGGGTGACCGGCACGTACCAGGTGCCGAATTACCTCACCGGCACGGGCGCGCCCGGCTCGCGGTACAACTACGGCCCCGACGGCCTGCCCGCGCGCAACGGCACGTTCACCGCGAAGTTCCTCTGCATCATCCCCCGCTCGTCCAGGACGCGGGCGGGGACCGCCGTCGTCTACGGGCACGGGCTGCTCGGCAGTCGCAACGAGGTCAACTCGTTCGGCGGCTTGACCAACCTCGGCGACATCACCTTGTGCGGCACCGACATCATCGGGATGGCGAGCGAGGACGTCGGCAACGTCGTGCAGATCCTCCAGGACAACGGCAAGTTCGCCACGCTGGCCGACCGGCTGCAACAGGCCATCCTCAACTACCAGTTCCTCGCCCGGCTGATGAAGGACGGGCGCGGTTTCGCCAGCTCGCCCGCCTTCCAGGTCGGCTCGCCGGCGCACTCCGCCTTCGAGCCCGGCTACGTCGCCTACAACGGCAACAGCCAGGGGGGCATCTTCGGGGGCGCGGTCACCGCGGTCTCCAAGGAGTGGACGCGCGCCGTGCTCGGCGTGCCGGGCATGAACTACAGCACCCTGCTCAACCGGAGCGTCGACTACGACCAGTACGCGGCGATCGGCAACCCCAACTACCCGGACGAGGTCTACCGGCAGGTGCAGATCGGCCTCGTCCAGATGCTGTGGGACCGCGGTGAGGCCGACGGCTACGCGGCGCATCTCACCAACGACCCGCTCCCGGGCACTCCGCGCCACGAGGTGTTGCTGATCGAGGCGTTCGGCGACCATCAGGTGGCGAACATCGCCACCGAGACGGAGGCACGCACCGCCGACATCCCGGTGCACGAGCCGCCACTGCTCCCCGGGCGCAGCACCCACGTCGACCCGTTGTGGGACATCCGCCCGGTCCCGTCCGACCCGTACCATGGCTCGGCCCTGGTGATGTGGGACTACGGCACACCGGCGCCGCCCGACGCCAACCTGCCGAATCGCCTCGGCGAGGACCCGCACGGTGCAGGCGGTCGCGAGATCCGCGTCGGGTTCCAAGCACTCGTGTTCCTCTACGAGCACGGGTTCTTCGTCGACGTCTGCGGAGGCGGGCCGTGCACGTCCGACGTGTTGAAGTGATCGCGTAGGCCGTGCGCGGTCTCCGCCTATCCTCCACGGCGTGGACCGCATCCGGGTTGTGCTCGCGGAGGACAACTACCTGGTGCGCGAAGGAGTGCGCCGGCTCGTCGAGGCGCAGGCGGAGCTCGAGTTGATCGCGGTGTGCGAGGACCTCGACTCGCTCCTCGCCGCGGTCGACGAGCACGAGCCCGACGTCGTCCTCACCGACATCCGCATGCCGCCGACGGGCACCGACGAGGGCATTCGCGCCGCCGAGCACCTGCGCGACAGCCACCCCGACGTCGGTGTCGTCGTGCTCAGCCAGTACGACGAGCCGACCTACGCGATCGCGCTGCTCGAGCGGGGGTCATCGGGCCGCGCCTACCTGTTGAAGGAACGGGTCTCCGACGTCGACCAGCTGCTCGCCGCCATCCGCGAGGTGAAGCGGGGCGGCTCGGTGATCGACCCGAGGGTCGTCGAGGGCCTCGTCAACGCCCGGGCCCGGGCCAGGCAGTCGCCGTTGGCGCGGCTCACGCCGCGGGAGAACGAGATCATGGCGGAGATGGCCCAGGGCAAGAACAACGCCGCCATCGCGGCCACCCTCAGCTTGAGCGAGCGGGCCGTTGAGAAGCACATCAACTCGATCTTCTCCAAGCTCGGTTTGAGCCAGGAGACCGACGCCCACCGCCGCGTCAAGGCGGTGCTGCTGTTCCTGTCCGACCAGGGGGGCTGACCACCCTCCGTCCCCGGGTGGTCGCACCATCGCCCGAGATCACGCAGCAGGAGGAGAATGGACGAGGTGGAAGAAACACCCGTCTCCGTCCTCGTCGTCGACGATCAGGCTCCGTTCCGGCGGGCCGCGTCGACGGTCGTCGCGCTCACCAAAGGGTTCGAGATGGTCGGCGAGGCGCGCTCGGGTGAGGAAGCGGAGACGATGGTGACCGAGCTGTCGCCCCGCCTCGTCCTCATGGACATCAACATGGACGGGATCGACGGCATCGAGGCCACCCGCCGCATCAAGGCCGCGCACCCCGAGGTGGTGGTCGTGCTGCTGTCGACGTACTCGGAGGACGACCTCCCGTCGGGCGCCCGCACGTGCGGAGCGGCCGCCTACCTCAACAAGGAGCGCTTCGGTCCGGCGGCCCTGCAGGAGCTGGCAGGCGAGAACGGCCTCAACTGATCAGAGGAGTGTCACAGGGGGATCGCGCCGAAGATGTGCGTGCCCTTGCCGGGCGCGGACTCGACGCGCAGTGAGCCGCCCATGGCGCCCAGGCGGTCGTTCATGTTGGTGAAGCCGGCGCCCCCGGCGCGCGTCGTGGGATCGAAGCCGGCACCGTCGTCGGCGACCTCGAACCCGAGCTTGCCTTCGTCCTCGTGCACGTGGACCGTCACGTGGGAGCCCTCGCCGGCGTACTTGGCCGCGTTCTGCAGCGCCTCCAGGCAGCAGAAGTAGACAGCCGCCTCGACGTCGGGCGGGTAGCGCGAGGTCGTCTCACCCTCGATCTCCACGTCGAGCGGCGACCGACCGGCCGCGGCGCGGAGGGCGGCGGTGAGGCCCTGGTCCATGAGCAGGGGCGGATAGATGCCGTGGGCCAGCTCGCGCAGCTCCTGCACCGCGTCCTGCAGCTCCCCGCCCAGCTCGTCGAGGATGAGCTTGGCCTGCTCGGGATCGGCGTCGGCGAGCTGGCGGGCCAGGCGGACGTTGACCGCGAGCGCGACGAGGTGCTGCTGGGCCCCGTCGTGCAGGTTGCGCTCGATCTGGCGCCGGGCCTGGTCGGACGCGGCGACGATGCGGGCGCGCGAGGCTTGGAGCTCGCTCGCCTGGCGCCGCACCTCGTCGAGCGAGGCCTGCAGCGCGGAGTCGAGCTGCACGTTGTGCAGGGCGAGCCCGACCTGACGGGCGAGCTCGGTGAGCACGCGGTCGTCCTCGTCGTTGAAGCGCTCGGACCCCGATGCCCGCCGCGCCACGATCAGCCCGAGGAGCTCGCCCGAGTTGGTGATGGGCGCCACCCGCAGGATGGGGTCGTCGCCCTGCGGCAGCAGCGCGGGCAGCCAGACCTCGACCCACGCGGGCCCGGACACGCCGGCGCGCGCCACGACGGGCTCCTCGGACGCGTTCAGGGAGACACGCGCCGCGCCCAGCTCGGGCACCGAGACGGTCCGCTCGAGGAGCCCGTTGGACCCGGTCCACACCTCGGCGGCCTGGAGGGCCAGGGTCTTGCGGAGGGACTCGACCATCTGGAGCAGCAGCTCGTCGAGCGGCACCGCGCGAGAGAGACGGCTGCCGAACGTGCGCAGCACCTCGTCGGGCGCGTGGCGCTCGCCGTAGACGAGGCGATTGGCGAAGCGCTCCAGCCGCTCACGCGCCGGTAGGCAGAGCGCGGCGGCGACTCCCGCCGCGACCATCGACAGGACCAGCAGCGTGCGTTCGTTGGCGGACGGTGTCCGCCCGAGCCCGAGCACGATGACCATGTAAACGGCGACCACCACACCGCTGAGCCCGGCGAGCGAGACACAGTAGGTGAGCACCCGATCGGCGCGACCCACCCAACGACCCGACGCGGTGGCGATGAGCGCGGCAGGCAGGAGCAGGGTTGCGATCGCGATCGTCGGAACGACGTGCTGCGGCCAGCTGACCAGCACGCGCATCGCGGTGACGACGACCGCGACTTCGGCTGCGATCGCGAGCGCGCAACCGAACCACTGCATGCGCTGACGCTCCCGCACGGCCGCCCGCCGGTAACGGCCGTTCGCCATCGGGAACCCGACGGCACCGGCCAGCACGACCTCGAGCGCGATCGGCCACCAGGGCAACGAGGGACGGGCCGCCCAGAGCCCAAGCCCCACGAGGGCGCCGGTCGCGTAGCCCACCAGTACGACCGTGCGGTGCGAACGGGCGGTGAAGGAGCCGTCCGGCAACGTGACGAGCACGTGCAGGCCCGCGAATGGGAGCAGCGCGGCCACCATGCGCGTCACGAGGTCGGCGAACGGGCCCGATTCCACCGTGGACGCCATGCCGATCGACGCGCCCGTGGCGAGCGCGAGGAGCAGGAGGCCCAGGGGCTCGCTCGGGCGGCGCGCGCGCAGCACCCCGCCTGCCACGAGCCATGCCACGACGAGCAGCGACATCGGGAGGAGGCGGAGCGAAGCCGCGTCGTCGACACGCGCCCACGTGACGCCCACGAGCGCCAGCGCCAACGGGACGAGCAGCAGCGGGACGCGCGAGCGCGTCTCGGTGGCGCGCGGGCCGGCACGGGTTTCCCCGGCGAGCACCCGGTCGAGCGCGGTCGCCATTCAGGCGGTGCCGTTCTCGATGCGCCCGTCGCGCATTCGCACCAGGCGGCTGGCTGCGTCCGCGACGGACTGGTCGTGCGTGACGAGCATGATCGCCTGTCCCGCCCCATGGAGCCGGCGGAAGAGCTCGAGGATCTCCTCGCCACCCTCGGAATCGAGCGCGCCGGTGGGCTCGTCGGCCAGCACGAGCGTCGGCTGGTTGGCAAGCGCGCGTGCGATCGCGAGGCGCTGGCGCTGTCCGCCCGAGAGCACGCCCGGCGCGTTCTTCGCCTTGTCCGCCAGGCCGAGCAGGTCGAGCAGGTCGCGCGCGCGTGACTCTGCCTGCTTGCGTGACGAGCCCGCGATGATCGCCGGCAGGGTGACGTTCTCCAGCACGCTCATCCCCTCGAGGAGGTTGAAGAACTGGAAGACGATGCCGATGTGCGCGCGGCGCATGCGCGCGAGCGCGTTCTCGTCCTTGCCCTGCAGAGACTCGCCCGCGACGGCGATCTCGCCGTCGGTCGGGGTGTCGAGGCCTGCGATGAGGTTGAGCAACGTCGACTTGCCACAGCCCGACGGGCCCATGATGGCGACGAACTCCCCGGGCTCGATCGTGAGGTCGACGCCGCGCAGCGCACGCACCGGCACGCCCTCCGACTCGTAGGTCTTGCGCACCCCACGCACGTCGGCGACGGATCCGTTGGCGCCGAGCGCTTCCGTCATGCTGGGTGAATCCGTCATATCGAGCCTCCAGACGAGCGCACGCGGTAGGACAGCACGGGCGTGTGGCGGCCCTTGACCAGGGCCGGTTCGAGGGCCTCCGCGTCGCACGGCACGGTCAGCACCGCGTGCGTCGCGTCGCTCAACACGATCTCGCCCGGCTCCGCCCACTGCTGCAGCCGCTGCGAGAGGTTCACCGTGTCGCCCACGAGCGTGTACTCCAGCCGTTCCTCCGACCCGAGCATGGCAGCCGCGACCTCACCGGTCGTGAGGCCGATGCCGATGCCCCATGGCGCCAGGCCCTGCTCCTGCCAGCGCACGTTGACCTCGGCCTGGCCCCTGTGCATCGCCGCCGCCGCGAGGAACGCACGGTCTGCGTGGTCGGCCCTCGGGATCGGTGCGCCGAAGACGGCCATCGTCCCGTCGCCCACGAACTGCATGACGGTGCCCTCCTCGCCCAGGATGGCCTTGTTCATCTCGGCCCGGTGCTCGTTGAGCTGGCGCGCGAGCACACTGAGGTCAGCGTCCTCCGCGATGGTCGAGTAACCCCGCACGTCGGCCATGAGCACGGTGACGACGAGGTTTTCGGTCTCACCGATGTTGCGTCCCTCGTTGCGCAACTTGTCGGCCACGCCCCCGGGCAGCAGGCGACTCAGCGTCTCGCCCTGCTCCTCGCGGTCGACGATGGCCTGGTGCAGCATGCGCAGGCGGCGCAGCGAGCCGGCCGCGCCGGTCGTGGCCTGCTCGGCCAACCGCAGGAAGAGCTTCTCGACCGCATCGGAAACGTCAGAAGGCGTGGTGTGCTGGGCCACGGCGATGGCCTTGATCGGCCGGCCCTCGGCCACCAGGCGGAGCAGCTCCTCCTCCGTCGCGTTGAGCTCGCCCCCGCCGGTCACGGGCGTCACGAGCGCCTCGACGATCTTGGGGTCGAGCATCGAGCCGCCGGTGGCCACCTCGCGTACCGCCCGGGCCAGCTGGTCGCCCTCCGCCACCCGGTCCTTCAGCAGGTACGCGTAACCCGCCGCGCCTTCGCTCAGGAGCGAGATGGCGTACTCGGGCTCGTCGTACTGGGAGAGCACGACCACGCCGGTGCCCGGGTGGCGCTTCCGAACCTCCTTGGCCGCGTCGATCCCTTCGCGTTGGAACGCAGGTGGCATGCGAATGTCGGTGACGACCACCTGCGGGTGCGCCTCGGTGGCGCCGTCGACGAGCCCGTCGTAGTCCGCGGCGACACCCACGATCTCGATGTCGGCCTCGAGGCCGAGCAGCGCACGCACGCCTTCGCGCACGATGAGGTTGTCGTCGGCGAGGAACACCGTGATCCGCCCGTCGGGCATAGCCCATTTCGGACGCAAATCGGCGAGCGGGTCAAGCGTGCGCCCATCCCCTGCCCGAGGGGTGGCACCCTCACCGGGCCACGTCGTGACCCCACCCTTGGCCGCGCCCTGCCCCCGTCCTACGGTTCGGGTATGCGCATCGAATCATCGGTCATCTCGATCTCGTGGATCCCGTCGGAGGCCATCAAGGGAGCGGGTACGCGGGTGCCCTTCGAGATGGGGATCGCCCACTACGACGCGCCGCTCCCCGAGACCGTCGACGACCTCGACGCGCTGCGCCGGGCCGACGCCTTCCGCTTCGCCAACGAGCTGCGGGCGTGGATCGACGTGGAGGACGGCCGCGTCGTCGGGCACGGACACCTCGGGCAGGGCCACATCGGATCCACGACCTTGCGGTTGGGCCGCCGCGAGGCGACGTTCGAAGCGGTTGCCCTCCCCGACCTGCGCCCCGATCCGGTCGTCACTCCTACGTCCGTGCGCTTCGTCCAGACGGCGGGAGGGCGCACGGGCGTGCCCGCGCCACGCCGCGTGCGACGCAAGCCGTTCGTGCAGTTCCGCGCCCCGCTCGCGTGGACGACGCTCGCGCTGACCGTGCACGCCGACGGTTCGTCCACCCACGAGGTCGTGGGCGCGAGCCCCTTCCCGCGGCACTGGATCTACGACAGCGACGGCAACCTGGCGGCCAAGTCCGGGCTCATCGACTTCTCGACGTGGTACCGCCGCGCGTTCGGCAAGCACTCCCCCTGGGGCGACGAGGACTCCCCCGCGCTCGTCACCGAGGTCGAGACCGCGCTCGAGCGTCAGCTGTCGACCGCGGTCATGCGCGGTGGGAAGAAGCCGCGGCTGCGCAAGCTCGGCGAGGGCGAGACGCTCACCGAGCAGGGGAAGCCGGGCGACGAGCTCTTCCTCCTGCTCGACGGCGTGCTGCGTGTCGAGGTCGACGGCGAGCGCATGGCCGAGCTGGGCCCCGGCGCCATCCTCGGCGAGCGAGCCATCCTCGAGGGCGGGTTGCGCACCTCCACCCTGCGGGCCGTGACCCCCTGCAAGGTGGCAGTGGCGTCGGCCGACGACCTCGACCCCGCCGCGCTCGCGGAGGTGAGCCAGAGCCACCGCCGCGAGGAACACCGTTCGTGACCGTGAAAGCGGTAGTAGACACGCCGACGTGCGCGTGTACATCTGCGGGGTGCGAGGCTCGACGCCCGCCCCCGGGCCCGAGTTCGTCCGTTACGGCGGCAACACGTCGTGTGTCGCGCTCGCGCGCGACGGTGGGCCGCCGACGCTCGTGCTCGACGCGGGCACCGGCCTGCAGCGCCTGACCCAGGTGCTCGACGGCCGGCCGTTCCGGGGCTCGATCCTGCTCGGCCACCTGCACTGGGACCACACCCACGGCCTGCCCTTCTTCCGCGCCGGCGATCATCCCGACGCTCACGTCGACCTGCACATGCCCGCCCAGGGTGACCCGGTCGCGGTGCTGGCGCGCGTGCTGTCGCCGCCGCACTTCCCCATCGGGCCCCTCGACCTGCGCGGCGACTGGGCCTTCCACGCGCTCGAGCCCGGCGACCACACCATCGAGGGCTTCGCGGTGACGGCGCGCGAGATCCCCCACAAGGGCGGACGCACGTTCGGGTACCGGGTATCGACCGGCGGGCTCGCCATCGCCTACCTGTCCGACCACAGCCCGATCACGCTGGGGCCCGGGCCTGACGGGCTGGGCGAGTACCACGACGCCGCGCTCGAGCTGGCCCGCGACGTCGACCTGCTGTTGCACGACGCGCAGTACACCGCCGCGGAGCTGCCCGAGCGGGCGACGTTCGGGCACTCGGCCGCCGAGTACGCGGTCGGTCTGGCCGAGCGAGCCGGAGCCCGCCGGCTGCTCCTGTTCCACCACGACCCACCGCGCACCGACGACGCCGTCGACGAGATCGTGCGGTCCCATCAACGGCCCGACGTCGACGTGCAGGCCGCGGCGGAGGGCATGGTGTTCGACCTGTGAAGGCTCACGCCTCGTGAGCGACGATGTCGACGCGGTCGTCATCGGCTCGGGCCCCAATGGCCTGGTGGCCGCGGCGACCTTGGCGCGGGCGGGGTGGAGCGTCACCGTGCTCGAGCGCAACGCGGTGGCGGGAGGCGCGGTCCGCAGCGACGCGCTGACGCAGCCCGGCTACGTGCACGACACCCATTCCGCGTTCTACGGCCTGCTCCACGCGTCGCCCGTGTTCGCCGACCTCGACCTCGGTCGACGGGTGAACTGGGCGCGGCACGAGGTGCCGGTGAGCGCGGTCGTCGACCCCCACACCGCCGCCCTCTGTCACCGCGACGTCGATCGCACCGCCGCGGGCCTGGCTGCGTTCGACCCGCTCGACGGGCCCGCGTGGCTCGACCTCCAGCACTGGTGGACGCGGGTCGGCACGCGCTTCCTGCGCGTCATGCTCTCGCCGCTGCCCTCGACCGGTCCCGCGTTGCGCCTGCTGCGTACCGCGGGTGTGCGGGGCATGCTCGAGCTGGCCAAGACCCAGCTCGAGCCGGTCGAGACGTTCGTCCGCAACGACTTCCGCTCGGCCGCGGCTCGCGCGCTCGTGGCCGCGGGCATCTCCCACACCGACCTCGGGGTCGACGCCACCGGGAGCACGCCCCCCGCGCTGATCCTCTGCATGCTGGCCCAACAGGTGGGGATGCCCGTTCCGGTCGGCGGCGCGGGCCGGCTGGCAGACGCGCTGGTCGCGTTGGTGGAGGAGGCGGGCGGAAGCGTCCGCGTGAACGCCGAGGTGACGCGCGTCGTCGTCGAACACGGGCGTGCGACCGCCGTCGTCACGGCGGACGGCACGACCGTCCGCGCCGGCCGCGCGGTCCTGGCGGACACCGGCCCCGCGCGCCTGTGCTCCGGCCTCGTGGGCGAGGACCACCTGCCGCCGTCGTACCTCGCGCAGCTGCGCCGCTTCCGCTACGGCACCGGCATCTTCAAGCTCGACCTCGCGCTCGACGGTCAGGTGCCGTGGCAGGCCGAGGGCCTCGACCGGTGCGCCGTAGTGCACGTCGTCGGCGACCTCGACACGATGGCGCGCTCCGCGTTCGAGTCTCGTCGCGGGCTGCTGCCGGCCGAGCCGCTGCTCGTGGTCGGCCAGCAGAGCGTGGCCGACCCGACACGCGCGCCCGCCGGCGGCCACACGCTCTGGGTGGAGACGCACGTGCCCCCCGTGCCGCTGGGCGACGGCGCCGGTCTCATTCCCCCCGGGCCGTGGCCGCAGGTGTGCGACGCGTTCCTCGACCGCGTGCTCGACCGCCTCGACCGGCACGCGCCGGGTCTGCGCGGTCGCATCGTGGGCACCGCCGTGCGCACGCCGCCCGACCTCGAAGCCGAGAACCCCAACCTGGTCGGCGGCGACCTCGGTGCGGGCTCCATCGCCATCGACCAGCAGCTCGTGTTCCGGCCCGTGGCCGGCTGGTTCCGCTACGACACGCCGGTCAAGGGCCTCTATCTGTGCTCGGCCTCGGCCCACCCGGGCGGCGGCGTCCACGGGATGGTCGGGCGCAACTGCGCGTACCGGGTGCTGGCCCGGGCGCGACTGCGCCGCACGTAGCCACTCCCCTTCCGGTTCTCTGAACGATCCGCGGTGCCCCGACCACCCCGATCGTTCAGAGAACGGGACGGTTAGCATGACGCCTTCGTCAGGTCGCCGGCGCGCCAGGGAGGCGGTGGGATGCAAGGAGCCCGGAGCGGCCCGGCCTCGGTGGCGATCCTGCTCCTGGCGGCCGCGTGTGGTGGCGGTGGAGGCCACGGAGGAGACGCGGCGCCTGCGCCCGTGGCCCGGTGCGACTGGCCCATGTGGGGTCACGCCGCGACCCGAACGTTCGCCTACCCGTGCCCCACGGCCATCAGCCCCGCGAGCGCGTCGAAGCTGAAGCTGCGGTGGTTCTTCAAGGCGGGCGACGTCGTCACCGCGACGCCCGCGGTCGTCGGCACAAGCGTGTACGTGGGCGACTGGGCGGGCACCTTCTACGCCCTCCGGCGCGCCGACGGCAGCGTGCGGTGGAAGTACTCGACGAAGGTTCATCCCACGACGTACTCGGGACAGATCGTGTCGTCCGCAGCCGTGGCCGACGTGGCGGGTGAGCAGACCGTGTACTTCGGAGGTGGCAAGACGCTGTACGCGCTGCGCGCGCGTGACGGCAAGCTGCGCTGGAAGCACGAGCTCGGGCGACCCGGTGACGGCAACGACCCGACCGAGATCGAGTCTTCGCCCGTGGTGGTCGCGGGCATGGTCATCGTCGGCTGGGACGTGCACAACAGCCCGACGGGCGAGCCCGCGGGCGTGCTCGCGCTCGACGCGGCGAGCGGCGCGCGGCGATGGGTGTTCGACCCGGAGGAGGGCAAGCCGAACGGCTGCGGCGACGTGTGGTCGTCGCCGGCGGTCGACACCAGAGCCGGCTTGGTCTTCGCCGCGACCGCGAACTGCCCGACGTCACCGAAGGGGTGGCGCCGCTACACCGAGGCCATCTTCGCCCTCGACCTGAGGACGGGGAAGCCGAAGTGGGTGTATCAACCCCATCAGCCGAACAACAACGACTTGGACTTCGCCGGGGCGCCGAACCTCTTCACCGGCTCCGACGGCACCCCTCTCGTCGGGCTCGGCAACAAGGACGGGGTGTACTACGCGGTCTCGCGGGCGACCGGCGCCCTCGTCTGGAAGCGCAAGGTCGCGGAGCCCGGCCTCGCCCGTCCCGGTGGCAACTACTCCACGGGTGGGTTCATCGGTCCCACCGCGCAAGGCAACGGCGTTGTTGTCGGCGGGACGGCGATCGGCGGTGCGCCGTTCCTCCACGCGCTGGACGCCACGTCGGGCACGATCGACTGGCAGCAACCCGCGGCCGCGGCCACCTACGGCGGCGCGGCGATCGCCAACGGCGTGGCCTTCATCGGCGCAACCGACTTCACGTTCCGCGCCCTCGATCTCGAGACGGGCAAGGTGCTCTGGTCGCAGGAGATGAAGGGGGCGGTGTCGGGCGGGTCCGCCATCGTGGACGACGACGTCGTGACCGTGGCCGGCATCCGCGAGCCCGGGCTCGACCAGACCAGCAAGACGAGCGGCGTGTACCTCTTCTCGCTGCGGGGCCGGGCGGTCACGACGACCACCGCGGCGGAGCCCGCACCGGAGCCCGAGCCCACGGGCTCGACGGTGCCGCCGGGACCGCAGAAGTGCGTCGACACCGCGTGCTCGGTGCCGTTCGACCTCATCCAGCCACCCGCCGGCCTCACGCCTTCGATGACCCTGCTCGTCACCCGCGACCCGTGGCGGGTGGAGGTGCACGCGCAGGGCCTGGGCGCGCCCGCGGCATGGCTGCGGCCCGGCAGTCAGGCCGCGACCGAGGGAGCACGCGCCTTCGCCGTCTTCCTCTCGGAGCGCGACGACAACCCCACGGGGGGCCTCCTCTGTGTGCTCGACGCGAACCTGTCGTGCACCAGCAGCGCGATCCCCCGTCGAGGGGCGACATACAGCCGCATCACCGTGCTGGCGGTCAACGACACGTCCCGCCTGCCCAGCATCACCGAGGGCGTCAACCGCCTGGTCGTGACCCAGGCCTTCAACCCGCCACTTCGCCCCCGATGAGCGCATCGCGCGGGTCGAACAGGAGGAGATCGTTCATGGTTCGACGGATGCTCGTCCTGGGCGCGGTGATCGCGCTCGCCGCAACCGCGTGCAGCAGCGGCGGCGACAGCAGCAAGGCCAAGGCCCGCTCGGCGCGAACCAAGTCGTCGGTCGCGTCCGCAAAGCGGGCGCCCGCGATCGTGTTCAACGGTGAGGGCAACAACCTCAACGCGATCAGCACCGTCGCGCCCTTCGCGAAGCAGACCGTCATCCGCAACCACGACGACGATCCCAACGGCCTCGACATCAACGCGCAGATCTGCTTCTTCCCGGACAAGCCCCGCCGGTTCATCGCGGGCGAGGACACCAACCAGCCCAACCCGCCACAGGGCTGGGGCATCTTCGATCTCACAGGCGACACGGTGGGAACGTTCAAGGCCGCCGAGGTCGGCAAGCTCACACCCACGTACCAGCCCTCCGCCAGCAACGCCGAGAACTACGGCTGCGGCTTCCTGCGCGACGGACGCGTCCTCACGACCGACGTGGGCAACCAGGCGGCGGGAACCGGAGACGGCCAGCTGATCGTGTGGTTCCCGCCGTTCGACTCGCGCCAGGTGCGCTACTGCAAGCTCGATGTCAGCATCGCGACCGCGGGGCAGATCTACGTCGACGCGCAGGATCGCATCTACGTCGCTTCGGCGCGACCCGGAAACGCGTCGACGGGTGTGGTGCGGTACACGGGCCCGTTCCCGACCTCTGACGACGCGGCAGGAGGATGCGGCAAGAAGGATGCGACCGGAGCGCCGATGGCCGACTCGGTGTCGCGTCAGACCTTCGTGACCGCCGCCCCTCCAATCCTCACACCGAACGCCATGGTGCCCACCGGTCACGGCGGGTTCTACGTGTCGAGCGTCTTCAACGGCGTCATTGCCGAGGTCGACAACGACGGCAAGTTCGTCCGCAGCGTGCTGACGCCGCCCGCCGGCGAGACGCTCGGCACCAAGACGTACTCGACGGGCACCCCGCTCGGGCTCGGCGTCGACGCCGAGGGCACCCTCTACTACGCGGACATCGGGATCGTCCTCAGCCCCGAGGTCGGGCCCGGCCCCAACGGCAGCGTGCGGCGCATCCGGTTCGTCGACGGCGCGCCGCAAACTCCCGAGGTCCTGGCCGACGGGCTCGCCTACCCCGACGGCATCGGGATCTACCAGCCGACGACGCGAGGCTGACGCGGCACCACCTGCGAGAATCGTGGGTGATGTCCGACCTCTTGCTGACCGGCCGGTTGCTCGTCGCCACCCCTGCCCTGCAGACCCCCGACTTCGACCGCACGGTGGTGCTCGTCCTGGAGCACGGCGACCACGGCGCGCTCGGCGTGGTCCTCAACCGCCCGAGCGAGCTGGCCGTCGCGGAACCGCTGCCGCAGTGGGAGGCGTTCGTCGTCGACCCGCCGGTCGTGTTCGTCGGAGGGCCCGTCGCGCCGAGCGCCGCCATCTGCCTGGCCCGGGCGCGCGGTGAGCCGGAGATCGAGGCGTGGCGTCCGCTCTTCGACGGCCTCGGCACCCTCGACCTCGAGGGTCATCCCGACGACATCCCCGTGCTCGACCGTTTGCGCGTGTTCGCGGGGTACGCGGGTTGGGGCCCCGGACAGCTCGAGGGTGAGATCGACGAGGGCGCGTGGTTCGTCGTCGACTCCGACCCCGACGATGCGCTGTGCGCCGAGCCCGGCGGCCTCTGGCGCACGGTGTTGAGACGACAGGGCGGCGACTACGCGCTCGTGTCGACCTTCCCGCCCGACCCGACGATGAACTAGCCGTCACACAACCCTTCTTGTCGTACGCAGCCGTCGTCAGCACGGCTTCCCACGCCAAGAAGTCGGGGGCGGTGAGCGACGGCCAGCCGGTAGCGTCGTCCGGCGTGGGTGCGCCTCCGCTCATCGAGGGCCGCCGCCTCACGAAGCGCTTCGGGCCGTTCGTGGCGGTCGACGGCATCGACTTCCAGGTCGGACGGGGAGAGGCGTTCGGGTTCCTCGGGCCCAACGGCGCGGGCAAGAGCTCCACGATGCGCATGATCGGGTGCGTGTCGCCGGTGTCGGAGGGCGAGCTGCGCGTGCTCGGGATGGACCCGGCCGTCGACGGCTCCCGAATCCGCGCACGCATCGGCGTCGTGCCCCAGGAGGACAACCTCGACACCGAGCTGACCGTGTGGGACAACCTCCTCATCTACGGGAGGTACTTCGACCTCCCGCGCGCGGTGATCCGCGAACGCGCCGACGAGCTGTTGACGTTCGTGCAGTTGCGCGAGCGTCGCAACGACCGGGTCGACCCGCTGTCGGGCGGCATGAAGCGGCGTCTCATCGTCGCCCGTGCGTTGATCAACCAGCCCGAGCTCCTGCTGCTCGACGAGCCCACCACGGGCCTCGACCCGCAGGCCCGGCACCTGTTGTGGGAACGCCTCTACTCGCTCAAGCGCCAGGGTGTCACCCTCGTCCTCACGACCCACTACATGGACGAGGCGGAGCAGCTCTGCGACCGGCTGGTGATCATGGACGGGGGCCGGATCGTCGCCGAGGGCTCACCGCGGGAGCTGATCCAACGGCATTCGACGCGCGAGGTCGTGGAGCTGCGCTTCGAGACGGCCGAGGCGCCGCAGGCAGCGGTGCCCCGGCTGGCCGCGACGGGCGAGCGGGTCGAGGTGCTCAACGACCGCGTGCTCGTCTACACGGGTGACGGCGACGCGGTCGCGGACGCCCTCGACGGCAACGGCGTGCAACCCGCGTCGGTGCTCGTTCGTCGGAGCACGCTCGAGGACGTGTTCCTCACGCTCACCGGCCGCACGCTGGAGGACTGATGGTCGTCACGCCCGCCCTCCTCCGGGTCGTCGAACGCGAGGCGCGGGTCTTCCGGAGGCTGTGGCGGACCTCGGTGTACTCCAGCTTCTTCACACCGGTCCTGTTCCTCGCCGCCATAGGCCTCGGCCTCGGCGGGCTGGTCGACGAGCGCCACGGTGCCGTCGCCGGGGTCGACTACCTCACGTTCGTCGCGCCCGGGCTCCTCGCCTCCAGTGCCATGCAGACGGCCGCGGCCGAGTCACTGTGGCCGGTGATGGCCGGCACGAAGTGGGTGCGCACGTTCCACGCGATGGTCGCCACGCCGGTCGGCGCGTCCGACGTCTACGGCGGCTTCGTCGTGTGGACGGCCGTGCGCGTGGCCATGTCGGCGTCGGCGTTCCTCGTCGTCGCCGCGCTCCTCGGGGCGGTGGCGTCGCCGTGGGGCGTGCTCGCGATGCCGGCAGCCGTGCTGTGCGCGGCGGCGTTCGCGGCTCCCCTCGCGGCGTTCGCCGCCACCCAGGACACCGACGTGACCTTTCCCCTCATCCTCCGCCTCGCGATCGTGCCGCTGTTCCTGTTCTCCGGCACCTTCTTCCCCGTCGATCAGCTACCCGCCGGGCTGCGGGCCGCATCCGCGGTGTCGCCGCTCTGGCACGGCGTCGAGCTCTGCCGGGCCGCCACCACGGGCTCGGTGGATTGGGCCGCCGCACTCGTCCACGTCGCCGTGTTGGTCGGCTGTGTCGGCGCCGGTTGGTGGTGGGGGACGCGCAGCTTCACGCGGAAGCTGGCCCAGTGACGACGAGGAGGTCGTGCCGGTGATCGTGGCCCGCCGGCCGGTCCGGATCGTCGAGCGCAATGCCCTCGCGTACCGGCGCATCTGGTACGTGTTCCTCACCGGCTTCGCCGAGCCCGTCCTGTACCTGCTGTCGATCGGTGTGGGAGTGGGCCGGCTGGTCGGCGACCTGCCGGGGCCCGCAGGCCATCTGGTTCCCTACCGCACGTTCGTCGCGCCCGGGCTCCTCGCCTCGGCAGCGATGAACGGAGCCATCTTCGACACGACGTTCAACTTCTTCGTGAAGTTCAAGTACATGCACACCTACGACGCCATGCTCGCAACGCCCCTCCGCGTCCGCGAGGTGGCGACCGGTGAGGTCGTGTGGGCGCTGTTGCGGGGGACGATCTACGCGACCGGCTTCCTCGTCACCATGGTCGTGCTCGGTCTGGTGGACTCGGCCTGGGCCGTGCTCGCGGTCCCCGCCGCGGTGCTGATCGGGCTCGGCTTCGCGGGTGCGGGGCTGGCCGCCACCACGTGGATGCGCTCGTTCATCGACTTCGACTACGTGAACCTCGCCATCGTGCCGCTGTTCCTGTTCTCGGCGACGTTCTTCCCGTTGTCGCGGTACCCCCACGCGCTGGCCTGGGTGGTGCGTTGCACGCCGCTCTACCAGGGCGTCGCCCTCGAGCGCGGGCTCATTCTCGGCGACATGCAGTGGACGTTGTTGCTCCACGCCGCGTACCTCGGTGCGATGGGATGGGTCGGGATCCGCGTCGCGGCGGCGCGGCTGGGTCTGCTGCTGCAGCCGTGAGGCGCTCGACGCCTTAGGGTGCACGGATGACGCTTCCCGCACGCGCCCTCGGGCGAACCGGCCTCACCGTCTCCGCCCAGGGGCTCGGGTGCATGGGCATGAGCGAGTTCTACGGCCCCGGCGACGAGGCCGAGTCGATCGCCACCGTCCACCGCGCCCTCGACCTGGGAGTGACGTTCCTCGACACCGCCGACGTCTACGGCCCGTTCGTCAACGAGGAGCTGGTGGGCCGGGCCGTCCGCGACCGGCGCGACGACGTCGTGCTCGCCACCAAGTTCGGCATCGTGCGCGACCCCGACGACCCGCGGCGCCGGGGCCTCCGGGCCGACGCCGCCTACGTCCACGAGTCGTGCGAGGCGTCGCTCCGGCGGCTCGGTGTCGAGCACATCGACCTCTACTACCTGCACCGCGCCGACCCGGCCACGCCGATCGAGGAGACCGTGGGCGCGATGGCCGAGCTGGTGGCCGCGGGCAAGGTCGGCCACCTCGGCTTGTCGGAAGCCGCGCCCGAAACGCTGCGTCGGGCGGTCGCGGTGCACCCCATCGCCGCGCTGCAGAGCGAGTGGTCGCTGTGGAGCCGCGACCTCGAGGTCGACGTCGTGGCGACCGCGCGCGACCTCGGTATCGGCATCGTGCCCTACAGCCCGCTCGGCCGAGGCTTCCTCACCGGACAGCTCACTTCGCCCGACGATTTCGCCGCCGACGACTTCCGCCGCTTCCAGCCGCGGTTCCAGGGCGAGAACTTCGCCCGCAATCTCGAGCTCGTCGATCGGGTGAAGGACATCGCGTCCGAGAAGGGCTGCACCGCGGGCCAGCTCGCGCTCGCGTGGGTGCACGCGCAGGGCGACGACGTGGTTCCGATCCCCGGCACCAAGCGCCGCACGTACCTCGAGGAGAACGTGGCGGCGCTCGACGTGACCCTCGAGCCGGCCGACCTGGCGCGCATCGAAGCGGCGTTTCCCATGCGCGACGTGGCGGGCGACCGCTACCCCGACATGCGGTTCGTGGCGGGCACGACCCCGGAGGCCACGAGCAGAGCAACGGGGAGATGACCGTGGACAGCGTGGGTTACGCGCTCGAAGGCCACATCGCCACCATCACCTACAACCGTCCGGACGCGCTGAACGCGATCAACGCCGACATGCGCGCCGGCCTGAACGATGCATTCGCGCGCTTCCGTGACGACGACGACGCGTGGGTGGCCATCGTCACGGGCGCGGGACGGGCCTTCTGTGTCGGCGCGGACATGAAGGACGGGCAGGGTGCCGCGGGCGACTTCCCCGGCACCTTCTGGGAGAAGCCGACGCTGAACTCGTTCGAGAGCGGATGGGAGATCTTCAAGCCGGTCATCGCCGCGGTCAACGGCTACTGCCTCGGCTACGGGCTCACGCTGGTGAGCTGGTGCGACTTCGTCGTCGCCAGCGAGCACGCGGTCTTCGGCTTTCCGGAGGTGAAGCTCGGTGTGCCCACCATCGTCGGTGCCATACGCCTCCCGGCGCGCCTCGGGTGGCAGCGCGCGATGGAGCTGCTGCTCACGGGCGACCGAATCGACGCGGTGCGTGCCCGCGAGATCGGCCTGGCCGGTTGGGTCGTCCCCCACGACGACCTCATGCCCGAAGCCCGACGCCTGGCCGACCGCCTGGTCGCGGCGGCGCCGCTGGCGGCGCGCGCCACCAAGGAGGTGGCGATGCGCGCGCAGCACCTCCCGCCGTTGGAGGCCATCCGCTTCGGCGAGACGATGCGCAAGGTCGCCGCCGCCACCGACGACGCCGCGGAAGGTGCGCGGGCCGCCCGCGAGGGTCGAGCCCCTCAGTGGCGGGGGCGATGAGCAGCCGTCTCAGCGGCGCTCGTCGACCCGCTGACCGGTGTGACGGCGGAACTCGTAGGTGCCGACGGTGAGGCACGCGGCCGCGAACAGAACCAGCACGCCGAGCGAGGTCAGCACCCCGACTCGCCAGCCGTCGAGCACGAGGATGCGCATGGCTTCGATCGCGTAGGTGAGGGGGTTGAGTCGAGCGACCGCGGCCATCCACGCGGGCATGGCGTCGACCGGCACGAACGCGTTGCTCATGAACACCAGCGGCAGGGTGACGAAGCCGGTGATGGCGAAGAAGGTGCCGTGGGTGGGGACGCGGTAGGCGAGGCCCATGAACACCGCGGTGGACGCCATGCTCAGCACGCCGGCAACGGCGAGTATCGCGATCGCGCCGAGCGGGCCCGCCGCGATGCCCGCTCCGATGATGACCGCCACCACGAACACGAGCACGACCTGCGCGCAGCCCAGCGCGAACTGGAACACGAAGCGGCTCACGATCAGCGAGCTCCGGGCGATCGGCATGCTCAGCAACTTGTCGAGGTAGCCCGTCTCCTTGTCCCAGAGCATCGGCATGGCGCCGCTGACCGCGTTGGTGACGACGGTCAGCGAGATGACGCCGGGCAGCATGAACCCGATGTAGTTCGAGGTGCCGATCACCTTGGCATCGACGGCACGCTCGATCCCGCTGCCGAAGAACACCAACCAGAGCGCGGGTTGACAGACGCTGAAGACCAGGTTGAGACGGTCACGACTCAGCTGGATGAACCAGCGCCGGGCGAGCGCGGCGACCTCCTGCGCCCACGGGCGCGACTCCGTGTCTCGTTCGGTTCCGATCGCCGCGGTCGTCGCCGGCGCGTGGACGGCCTGGTCGACCATCAGGCGCTCACCTCCATCTCCCGCAGCTCCCGCCCGGTGTGGAGCAGGAACACGTCGTCGAGGGTGGGCTGGCTGTACGTCACGCGCTCCAACTCGACGCCGTGGTCGAGCGACACGCGCATGACCGCCGGAAGCGCCACGGACGCGTCGTCGACGTAGACGTGCACGTCACCGGAGTCCGTCACGACAAAGCGCTGCACCCACGCCTCGTCCTCGATCGCGGCCCGCAGCCGATCGGCCGCGCGGGTCGTGACCTGCACGACGTCGGCTCCGATGGCCCGCTTGAGCTCGGCGGGCGAACCCGTCACCACGGTGCGGCCGTCGTCGATGATCGTGAGGCGATTGCAGAGCCGGTCGGCCTCGTCGAGGTAGTTGGTGGCCAGCAGCACGGTCGTCCCCTGATCGCGCAGACCCCGGATGTGGTCCCACATGCGGTGGCGCGACTGCACATCGAGCCCGAGGCTGGGCTCGTCGAGCACGAGCACCTCGGGCCGGTGCAGCAAGCCGCCGGCCAGGTCGAGGCGCTTGCGCATGCCGCCGGAGTACTCCGCGATGAGCCGGTCGGCATGCGGCAGGAGACCGACGAGGTCGAGCACCTCCTCGGCCCGCTCGCGGCAGAGGCGGCGGGGCACGTGGCGCAGGGCCGCCTCGAGCTCCACGTTCTCGCGCCCGGTGAGCAGGTGGTTGGTCTGCAGCGCCACGTTCTGCATCACGTAGCCGATGCGTCGGCGAACCTGACCGGGTTGCCGGGTGACGTCGAAGCCGCAGACGCGGGCCGAGCCGGACGTGGGCGCGAGCAGCGTCGTCAACATCCGGATGGTGGTGGTCTTGCCCGCGCCGTTGGGTCCGAGCAACCCGAAGACGTCGCCCGCCTCGACGTGGAGGTCGAGGGCGTCGACAGCCCGCCGGGCGCCGAACGACCGCGTGAGGGCCTCGGCTTCGATGACGAGGGTCATGGCGCGGCTTCGGGTGTCGCGGCGAAGTGCTCGTCGAACCAGCCGAGCAGGGTGATCCACCCGAACCTTCGTCTCTGGGCGGCGACGTCAGGCGGGAGGCGGTCGAGGCCGCGGTGCTCGAGCGTGACGCGCGTTCCCGCGTCGACGGGTACGAAGCGCACCTCGACCTCCGTCGCGGGCGCGGGTGGTGAGCTCGACAGCAGGTCGGAGAACACGAGACGTTCGCCCGGCTCCCACACCAGCACCCGGCCCCACTCGACGCCCTCACCCGTCGCCGGGTCGTGCACCTCGAGGAAGCGGCCGCCGACGCCGGGCTCGAACCGCACGCCGACCGCCCGCTTCGGGTCCGTGAAGCTGTGGGGCCCGCGCTTGTACCAGGTGTCGATGCCCGCGGTGAAGAGCTCGAAGGCGGTGGTCGGGTCGACGTCGACCTCGACGCTCGCGGTGACCGACGCGCGGTCGCTCACACCGCCCCGCCCCGCGTGCGCTCGGCGTGGGCCTTGAACGAGCCGAGCTGCTCGGCCCAGAACGCCTGCACCTGGTCGAGCCATGCCTGAAGGGCGACGAAGCGCTCGGGACGCAGGCGGTAGACGCGCAGGCGGGCGTCGTCGTCGACCAGCTCGGCCTCGACCAGTCCGCTGGCACGCAGCACGCGGAGGTGACGGCTCATCGCCGGTGCGCTCATCTCGACCGTCGCGGCCAGCTCGCCCGCCCGCCGCGGGCCGGCGCGGAGCAGGTCGACGACCTTGCGACGCGTGGGATCGGCGAGCGCGGAAAGCGTGGAGTCGAGGTCCGGGCCGAGATCGTTCACGTTGTGGTGAATGATTGTCGGAACGGCAACGGGTTGTCAAGGGCGCACGAGCGCGGCCCGGAGCGACTCGACCCGCGCCCGGGCCGGGCACCGGGCGAGGTGGTCGTTCACCACGCCGAGGGACTGCATCGCGGCATACGCGGTCGTCGGCCCCACGAAGCGGAAGCCACGGCGGCGGAGCTCCTTGGACAACTCGGTCGACTCGGGCGTCGACGCCGGGAGGTCAGCGAGCGCCCGTGGAGCGCGGTGCGCCCGGCTTCCGGCGCGGGCGCCGCCCACCTGCGGCTCGTGCCGCCACAGCAGCGCGGCGAGCGACTCCCCGTCCGCGTGCATCTCCCGCACCGCCCGGGCGTTGGCGACGGTGGCCTCGATCTTGCCGCGGTGGCGCACGATGCTCGCGTCCGCCAAGAGCCGCTCGACGTCGCGCGCTCCGAACGCGGCCACGGTCTCCGGGACGAACCCGCGGAACGCGCGGCGGAACGCGTCGCGCTTGCGGAGGATGGTGAGCCAGGACAGCCCGCTCTGGAATCCCTCCAGGCACAGCTTCTCGAGGATGGCGACGTCGTCGACGACCGGCACGCCCCACTCCTCGTCGTGGTAGCGCCGGTTCTCCGGGGGCTCCACCGCCCACGGGCAGATGCCGTCCGTCGTGACCATCAGTCTCGACAACTCCTCGTCATACGCGGGCGAACGTTACCGGTCACGGCACTAACTTGAGCGCGGTGCCGCCCGCCCGCCAGCCTCGACGAAGCCGCAGGGCGGGGCCGTGACACTGCCGCGCCGCAGCTTCTTGATCGGCGCCGGTGCCGCGGCCGCGGGGCTTGCGCTCGGTGGGTGCTCGCCGTCGGCGCCGTCGCCGCCTCCCGCGCGGAACCCGAGCACCGTGCGCCGGCGAGCAGGCGACCGTCCCGACCCCTCGCGGCCCGAGGGCACCGACACGCTGCCGGCCATCGAGCACGTCGTGGTGGTGATGATGGAGAACCACTCCTACGACAACTACCTCGGCATGCTCGGTCGCGGCGAGGGTTTCACGGTGGGATCGGACGGCAAGCCCACCAACGCGTGTCCCGATGCGGGGGGCACGCCGCTGCGTGCCTTCCACATGGCCAACACCTGCCAGCTCGCCAAGGAGCCGAGCCAGGCGTGGAACGCGACGCATGCGCAATGGAACAACGGCGCGATGGACGGCTTCGTGCGCAGCGACAGCGGCCCGGTGGCGATGGGTTACTGGACCGGAGCCGACCTCCCCTTCTACTACGGGTTGGCGAACACGTTCCCGGTCTGCGACCACTGGTTCGGGTCGTGCATGGGCCAGACCTACCCCAACCGCCGCTTCCTCCTCGCGGGCACGGCGCGGGGGAACATCGACACGGACAACGCGACGCTCAACGACTTCCCGCCTCCGAACGGCACCATCATGGAGCTGCTCAGCAGGCACGGGATCACCTGGCGCAACTACTTCACCGACCTGCCGACGACCGCGTTGTTCCCGCCCGTGGCCACCGCCAACGGAGACAAGGTGGTGAACGTCGACCGCTTCTTCGTCGACGCGGCGGCCGGGGCGCTGCCCGCGTTCAGCCTGGTCGACCCCAATTTCGACCACGGCTCCGAAGAGAACAGCTCCGACATCACGGTTGGTGAGTCGTTCGTGGCCAAGGTGGTCGACGCGGTGATGAAGGGCCCGGGGTGGTCGAAGACGGTGCTCGTGTGGACCTACGACGAGCACGGGGGCTACTACGACCACGTCGCGCCCCCGCGGGCGGTGCCCCCCGACGACGTCGGCCCTCGCCTGAAGGCCGGCGACACTCCGGGTGGCTACGACATCTACGGGTTCCGCGTGCCCGCCGTCGTCGTGTCGCCGTACGCGAAGAAGAGCTACGTGTCACGCGTGGTGCACGACCACACGTCGATCCTCAAGCTGCTCGAGACCAAGTACAACCTGCCCGCCCTCACCGACCGCGACGCCGCCGCCGACGCCCTCCTCGACTGCCTCGACATCGGATCGTCACCCGCGTTCGCGACCCCACCGACGCTGCCCGCGCCGAGGAACCCGAGCGTGACGACGCCACTGTGCGACGCGCCCGGTCCCGTCCCCAACCCGGACGGCTGACGTCAGGCGCTCGGCGCGGCGCTCACGGCCGAAAGAACGCGGGACTGGTGGCGCCGGCCGGGATGGAGTCGAGCGGTGTGTCGAGCTCGTCGACCGTCGGCCCCACCCGCGCCGCGATCGGAGCCAGCGCCTCGAGGTCGAACCCGTACACTGCCGCCGCGTTCCCCGCGAGCACCTGTTGGAGCTCGGACGGGTCGGTGCCCGCGAAGGCGCGCCGCAAGCCCTCTCGCGTGTAGGGGTAGGTGCTCTCGTGATGCGGGTAGTCGCTGCCCCACATGTACCGGTCGAGCCCGATGTTGTGTCGTGACGCGGCCTCGACGGGGCTCGGGAAGCTGGCGCCCACCCAGCAGTTGCGAGCGAAGTACTCGCTCGGTGCGAGCGGCAGCACCTCCTCGGGCGTGTACTTCAGCTCGCCGATGCGACCCGTCTTCATCTGCGCGTGGTACCCGTCGAGCTGGGCGAGGAGCGGCGGGATCCACGACGCGCCCTGCTCGGTGACGACGAAGCGAAGACGCGGGAAGCGCTCGAACACGCCGCCGAGGAGCAGGTGGGTGAGCGCGCGCCGGGAGAAGAACGTCGTCTCCGCGATCCACAGCACGCCGGCGACCGGATAGGGGCCGTAATCGGGCGACCCCCCGCCGGAATGGTGGTTCACGACGACATCGAGCTGCTCGCACACGGCCCACAAGGGGTCGAAGTCGGGAGCGTAGAGGGGCTTGATCCAGTCGACGTCGGGCGGGACGGCAGGCAGCAGCACGCCCCCGCGCAGCCCGTGCGCATGGGCGAAGCGGACGTCGGCGATCGCCTCGTCGACGTCGTTGAGGAACAGCTGCGCGATCCCCGCCCGGCGGGCGCCATGCTCGGCGCACCAGGCGGCGAGCCACCGGTTGTGGGCGCGAATGCCCGCCAGGCGCAGCTCGAGCTCCTCCGGTCGGGGCGGCCGGGCCACGAGCGCACCGGTGGGGAAGAAGGGCGGCACGGTGTTCGGGAACACCACCTCGGCCACCACGCCGTCGGACTCCTGCTCGCTGATGCGCCGCTCGTTGTCCCAGTTGCGGGTGCGGCCACCCCGCTGCAGGTCGCGGAACGGGTTGCTGTACGCCCCGCGCCAGCGCTCGAACTCGTCGACGTATGCCGGGTCGAGGTGCTCGCGGTACATCTCCATGTTGCCGCCGGCGTGGCAGTCCGCGGAGATGAGGGTGTAGCGCTCCATCAGCGGTGCTCCTCGAGGAACGCATCGACGGTGTCGCACAGGTAGTCGACGTCGGCATCGTCCATCGCGTGATGACACGGCAGGATCAGCCCCTGCTCCATGACGGCATCCGCATGCGGCAAGCCGTCGGGCGGCGCGCGATGGGGTACTCCCTTGAACGCGGGCTGACGCAGCACGTTGCCTGTCCAGACCATTCTGGTGTCGATGCCGTTGGCCTCCATGTGCTGCTGGAAGCGCGCCCGCCGCACGCCGCTGTCGGACCGGAGCAGGACAGGGAACATGTGCCAACCGGTGTCGAGCCCCTCCTGCGTGCGGGGCAGCACGAACACGTCGGGATACGCGGCGAAGCGCTCGCACAGGCGAGCGAAGTTGCGCTTGCGGCGCGCGAGGAAAACGGGCAGCTTGCGTAACTGCACGAGCGCGAACGCGGCGGAGAGCTCGGAGGGCTCGAAGTTCCACCCCAGCTCGTCGAAGATGAACAGGTTGTCGTACTCGAGGCCGTCGTCGAGCTGCGAGAAGAACCGCTTGTCGCCGCGCTTCGACCCGAAGAGCTGCGCCTCGGACCGCCTCCCCCACCGACGCAACAGCAGGCAACGGTCGGCCCGGTCGTCGTCGTCCACGAGCACCATGCCGCCCGTGCCGGCACCCGTGATGATGTGCGACAACGCGAAGCTCGTCACGCTGATGTCCGACCGCGTGCCCGTCGGCGCGCCCCGCAACCTCGACCCCAGCGCGTCGCAGGAGTCCTCCACGACCTGCAGCCCGTACCGGTCGGCGATCCCGCGGATGCTGTCCCAGTCCGGTGCGTTGCCGATCAGGTTCGGCGCGAGGATCGCCCTGGTCCGGTCGGTGATCATCGCCTCGATCCAGGCGACGTCGATGTTGTAGGTGTCGCGCTCGACGTCGACGAACGCCGGCACCAACCCGGCCCGCACGAGCGGCGCGATGTCGGTCGAGAAGGTCACCGCCGAGGTGATGACCTCGTCGCCCGGCGCCAGTTGCAGGAGCTCGACGGCGAGGTACAGCGCGGACGACCCCGAGTTGCACATGATTCCGCGGCGCTTGCCGAACAGCTCGGCCACCTGCTGCTCGAGCCCTCGCACGCTCCGCCCGATCCGCAACGCCGTGGGCCCGCCGCGCAGCACCTCGACGACCGCGTCGATCTCCGACTCGTCGTGCACGCTGCCGGCGTAGGGGATCGTGCGCACGGTCGTCACCCGTCCAGCTTGAAGACGCGCTGCGCGTTCTCACGCAGGAACTTGGGCCACACGTGGTCGCGGAACGGAACGTCGGGCAGCTCGGCGAAGATGCGATCGAGGCTCAAACCCATCGGGTAGTACCCCGCGTACATGACCTTGTCCGCGCCTCGCGTGTTCGCGTAGTCGATGATCGCCTTCGGGTAGTACCTGGGGGCGAACGCGCTCGTCATGTAGAAGAGCCCGGGCCACTTCAGCATGAGCTTCACTGCCAGCTCCTCCCACGGCTCGGCGCCGTGGCGCATCACGATGCGCAGCTCGGGGAAGTCGTAGCAGACCTGGTCGAAGTGCATCACGTCCTGGCACGACGACGGCAGACGGGGACCGGCGATGCCCGCGTTGGCGATGATCGGGATGTCGAGGTCGATGCAGGTCTGGTACACGGGGTAGTAGCGGCGATCGCTGACGGGCACCTGCGGGTTGCAGCCCGCGGGGAACGTCGTGACCGCCTTGATGCCGTGCTCCCCGTGCGCGCGCCGGATGCGCCCGACGGTCTTGGTGATCGCGTTGGGGTCGACCTCGAGGCTGGCGACGAACCGCTTCGGGTGATCGGCCAACGCTCGCTTGGTGACATCGGCGCCGATCCCGACGAGCCCCATGGCGACTCCGTGCGCGTCCATCGCGGCCAGCGTCACCTCGACCGGGTCCTGGCCCTCCTCCACGTAGTTCGGGACACCCTTGAACATGTACTCGGCCGGGAACTCCATCCCGCGGCTCTCGTCGTCCCGCAGCTGCGTCTTCAGGAAGTCGTAGTGGCGACGGGCCTCGGCGCTCGGAAAGCCGATCATGAGGTCGATCACCCCGATGTCGGTGGGCATCATCTCGCCAGCTTCTCCTTCTCGGTGTCCGGCTTGTTCGTGTCCGCGTCGGCGACGGTGCGGTAGTGGACCGAGCGCAGGTCGTCGACCAGTCGCCCCAGGAGACGCGCGAGCGCGGCGCGGTCGGCCACCGACCAGGCGTCGAGGACGTCCTCCATGTGGCGGTCGCGCACCTCGGCGATCCGGCGGCGGATGGCGCGACCCTTGGGCGTCACCCGCACGACGGTGACGCGGCCGTCGCCGGCGCTGGAACCGCGGGTCACGAGGCCCTCGGCCTCGAGTTGGCGGATCTGGCGGCCGGTCGCGGCGGGGTCCATGTCGGTCACCTTGGCCAGCTCGCCCAGCGATGAGGGTCCCTCCTCCTGGATGCGGCGGAGCAGCACGAACCCGGGTTGTGAGATGACCACCCCGGCGGCGGCCGCCTGGCGGGCGTGCACCTTCCGGCTCGCGTTCAGCCGGAACAGCATCTCCAGGGCCCGTTCGACGGCGTCGAGGTGGTCCATCGCCATCGTCGGGACGCTAGGAAAGTTGTAGGACTCTGTCAATTAGTTCCCCCGGGGAGGTGCGCCACCGGTGCCGTAGAGTGCAGCCGTGCCCGAGCGCCGAGACGACCGTGTGCTGGGTGACGTCGGCAGCCGCGTGG
Organism: Actinomycetota bacterium; assembly: GCA_005888325.1. Taxonomy (NCBI): domain Bacteria; kingdom Bacillati; phylum Actinomycetota; species Actinomycetota bacterium. Next base: position 6,641 of record VAWU01000026.1, on the reverse strand, counting down.
TGTTCGAGGACGAGCATGTCCGTGTGTGGCAGCTGCGGCTGGCGCCCGGCGAGGACAGCGCCATCCACCGCCACGAGCTCGACCATCTGCTCATTCAGGTCGCCGGCGATCGCATCGCGGTGATCCCCGAGCCCGACAGCGAAGGCCCCTTCCGCGACTACCTCGAGGCCGACGTGGTGCCCGGCGCGATCGTGCACGTCGCGCGGGGCGGCGTCGAGACGGCGCGCAACGTCGGACGCGAGCAGTACCTCGAGGTCATCGTCGAGCTGAAGGACTAGACGAGCGGGGCCGCAGCGCCAGGGAGGCCACGACCGCGAGCGCCGCACCCCATGCCAGCTCGCGGCGGAGGTACGCCGGCGCCTCGACCCCTTCCTGCACCGCATGGTGCAGCTGCTGGAGCGCCCGAGGCACCGGGTTGCGGCCGAAGAACAGGAGCGTCGGCTTGTCGACGTCGAGGACGGCGGCCCCGAGCGCACCGGCGACCACCGACAGCACGGACGAACGGCTCCGGCGTCGTGCCGCGACGACTGCGCCGGCGAGGACGCCCAGCCCGATGAGCGCGTCGCCGACCGCGGCCCGCAGGAAGCGGGCGTCGTGCACGGCGTTCCCGGGGTAGCCCCAATGCCGGCAGCAGTCCATCGGCAGATGCGTCGCGAAGCCGACGACGAACGCGAGCGCCGGCCGGTCGGGGCACGCGGCCCCGACCGTGACGCCGGCCAGAACGTGGTTCGTCGCGAACATCCGAAGGAGCTCGGCCTCGGCCTCGCTTCAGCCCTCGATGCCGACGAGCCGCTCCGACAGCTCCCACAACGCAGCTGCACGGGCTGGGTCGAGCGCGTAGGGCCGCACCCCGACGGGGGCTGCGGGATCGTCGGTCGGCTCGGCGATGCCGCAGTTCTCGAGGTACAGCCCACCCCGGCCGTCGAGCTCCGCCGCGGTGGCCGCCCACACCGACGTGGCCGCGCCTTCGGGCACCGACTTCCACTTCATCTCCTGCCCGGGCGGCATCGAGGCGACGAGGGTGGACAGGCTCTCGTCGGTGAGATGGCGGCCCAGCTCGGTTCTGATCGATCCGGGGTGCACGGCAAAGGCACGCACACCGCGATCGGCGAAACGGTGATCGAACTCGACTGCGAACAGGATGTTGGCGGTCTTCGCCCGCCCGTAGCCGAGCCACGGCTCGTACGGCGTGCGTTCGAAGTTGGGGTCGTCGAGGTCCACGTCGCTGAACCGGTGCCCTCGCGAGCTGAGCGACACGACGCGGGCCGGCGCGGCGGCGACGAGCGCGGGTGCGAGCAGGTTCGCGAGCAGGAAGTGCCCGAGGTGGTTGGTGCCGAACTGCAGCTCGAAGCCGTCGGCGGTGGTGCCGAAGGGGCAAGCCATGACACCGGCGTTGTTGACGAGCACGTCGAGACGGTCATGGTCGGCGAGGAAGCCGGCGGCGCATGCCCGAACGCTCGCCAACGAGGCGAGCTCGAGCTCGCGCACCTCGAGGTCGGCAGCCGGCACCGTCGTGCGGATGCGCTCCACCGCCGCCCCACCGCGATCGAGGTCGCGCACCGCCATGGTGACGGCCGCGCCGTGGGAGGCGATGGACCTCGCGGTCTCCTCGCCCAAGCCGGTCGACGCACCGGTGACGAAGACCCGCCGGCCCCGCAGGTCGACACCCTCGAGCACATCGTCGGTCGTGCTGTTCGCTCCGAAGCTCGCCATCGCGGCAGCCTCCCACGAGGGAGGAGAATGTCGCGTGCTTCTTGGTGCGCTGACCCACCACAGCGGTGGTTGGGCGGACCAAGAACGGCTCCGGTGAGTGCGGGATGATGAGGCCCGTGCCCCTCGAGCTCTTCACCCTGAGCATCCCCGAGACCGGCTTCGCGGAGAAGCTCGCTCAACGGGCCGAGGCCGGCGGCTGGGACGGGATCGCGCTCACCGACTCGCAGAACCTGGTGGGCGACCCGTTCGTGGCGATGGCCCTCGGCGCCAAGGTCACCCAGCACCTGAAGTTCATGACCGGGGTGACCAACCCCGCGACCCGCCATCCCGCCGCGCTCGCGACCGCGATCGCCACCGTGCATGAGGTCTCGAACGGACGGGCGGTGCTCGGCATCGGCCGCGGCGACACCGCGCTCTTCCACCTCGGACGTCCTCCGATGAAGGTCGAGGACTTCTTCGCCCGCATCCGCGAGGTCCACGCGTACCTCCGCGGTGAGACGCTCGAGCTGAACGGGCACCCCAGCCGCCTGCGCTGGCTCGACCGGGCGCGCCAACCCGCGGTGCCGATCGACATCGCCGCCTCGGGACCGAAGGTGATCGCCTTCGCGGCGGGCACGGTCGAGCGGGTCACGTTCGCGGTCGGCGCGGATCCCGATCGATTGTCGTGGGCGCTCGAGCTGGCGCGCGCCTCGATGCGCGCCGCGGGACGGTCCGACTCGGATGTCTCGTTCGGGGCCTACGTGAACGTCGGGTGCCATCCGGACGCCGGCGCGGCGCGCGATCTCATTCGCGGCGGCATCGCCGCGTTCGCCCACTTCTCGGCCATGCCGGGCTCGACCGGTGCGGGCCTCGGCGAGCGCGACCGAGAGGTGGTGGCCGAGGTCGGTCGCCGGTACGACAGCAACCGCCACTTGTCGAACGCGGCAGACCATTCGAGTGTGCTCCCCGACGCGTTCGTCGACCGCTTCGCGGTGGTGGGCGGTGCCGACGTCTGTGCCCGGCGGCTGCTCGACCTGGCGGCGCTCGGGCTCGATCGCCTCGTGATCACAGGCCCGACGATCGACGCCGACCCGACCGCCGCGCGCGTGCACCACGGCCTCGTCGGCGAGGAGCTGCTCCCCGCGCTGCGGGGCTAAAAGCGCGTGCGCTATCGACGGATGCCGATCGAGGTCGAGTCGCCGGAGCAGCTGGGTTACGACACCATCACCAACAACCTCTCCGAGAGCTCAGTCGCCGATCGCCGTCTCTCCGACCTCGGCCTCGAGCTCGAGCTGGACGACCTGCTGCTCTGCTACGGCGACCACCTCGGCGACGCCGCGCTGCGCGAGGTGATCGCCTCGGGTGGGGACGGCCTCCGCCCCGACGATGTGCTCGTCACCCCGGGGGCCGCGGCGGCTCTGTTCTGCACCGCCACCTCCCTGCTCGACCCCGGCGACCACGTGGTCGTGGTGCGCACCAACTACGCCACCAACCTCGAGACGCCGCGCGCGATCGGCGCCGAGGTCGACGTCGTCGACCTCGCCTTCGACCACGGCTGGCAGCTCGACGTCGGGCAGCTCGCGGCTCGGGTGCGGCGCGGCACGACCCGGCTGATCAGCGTCACTTGTCCGCACAACCCGACAGGCACGATGCTCGACGTCGAATCGCTGCACGCGCTGGTCGACCTCGCGGAACGGTCGGGTGCCGTGCTGCTCGTCGACGAGACCTACCGCGACCTCACCCATGCGGAACCGCGTCGGCTGCCGATGGCGGCCGACCTGTCGACGCGGGCCGTCAGCGTGTCGTCCATGTCGAAGGCGTACGGGCTGCCCGGCCTGCGCGTCGGTTGGGCCGTGTGCCGCGACCCCGGGCTCGCGGAGACGCTACTGGCCGCCAAGGAGCAGGTGGTGATCTGCGGTCCGACGCTCGACGAGGCCATCGCCGCCCGCGTGCTCGCGGCCCGGCCGCAGATCCTGCCGGCGATCCTCGACGGGGTCCGGGCCCATCTCGCGATCGTGCGCGACTGGCTGGCCGCTCAGGACACGTTCGAGTGGGTCGAGCCCACCGGTGGCGTCGTCGGCCTCGTGCGGGTCCGGCCCGAGATCGAGATCGACACCGCGTGCTTCTACCGGACCCTGCTCGCCGAGCACGGCACGTACGTCGGCCGCGGCCACTGGTTCGAGCTCGACGATCGCCACTTCCGGCTCGGGTTCGGATGGCCGACGACCGCGGAGCTCAGCGCCGGCCTTGTCGCTCTCTCGCGATCCGCGGCGGCCGCCTGCGCGTGACCGGACGGGTCACCCGGCTCAACTCGACGTTGCGGCCGCGCCCGCGTCCTCCAGGAGCTTGCGCGGATGGCGCCCGTCGACGTAGCCGATGAACGGCGGGTAGATGTTGTAACCCAGCAGCTCTTGCAGTCGCGTCGGCAGCGAGCGGGCCGCCTCCGGAGGCACCGCAAGGACATGGTTCTCGACGGGCCGGAGCCAGGCCGCGGCGTAGTGGAGCACGACGCCGAGGCGCGTGCGGTCGGTGCGGTTGGCACCACCGCCGTGCCACACGCTGCCGAGATAGAGCAGCGCGGTGCCGGCGGGCATCTCGATCGATACCGTCGACGTGTCAGCATCGGGTCGCTCGTCGATCCAACGATGACTGCCGGGCACGATTCGGGTCGCACCGTTCGCGTCGGTGAAATCCTCCAACGGCCACATCACGTTGACGACGAGCTCGGCGTGCGGACGCGGCAGCGGGTAGATCGCGTCGTCGGGGTGCAGCGGCTGCGCGGTCTCGCCCGGGCCGATCGCGATGCCTGCCGGCGCGCTGAGCTGGTAGTGCCCGAGCACGCGATCGAGCACCGCGAGCACGACCGGATGGATCGCGAGCGGGTCGAGCGTGCGGGTCTTGGCGAAGAGCGCATAGACCCGCTGCGTGCGCCGACCTTCGAAGTCGTCGCGCCCCGACGGTGTGCGCTCGAGGATCGCCTCGAGGTCGGCCCTGGCCGCCGCGACCTGGTCGGGCTCGAGGGCGCCCGGGACCGTGGCGTAGCCATCCTGAGTGAGTCGGGCGACGATCTCCTCTACCATCACGTCCACCTGCTCCCTCCCTAAGGGAATGTCAAAGGCTAACCCTCCAGAAGGGAATGTCAAGGGGTGAACGTGCGGTGACAGGGCTGAACGCGACCCAGGGCTCGCTGCTGGGCTTCCTCCACGACGGTCCCCGCACCGGGTGGGATCTCCTGCAGGAGGTCGAGGGCGGGCTCTCACGGTTCTGGAACATCACCTCGAGCCACGTCTACCGGGAGCTTCGCGCCCTCGAAGCGCGGCGGCTCATCCGGGCCGGCGCGCCGGGGGCACGCGACCGGCGGCCGTACACGCTCACCGCCGCGGGCAGGCGGGAGTTCAGGGCGTGGATCGCGCAGGCGCCGGGGCCGGAGCAGATTCGGTTCCCGCTCCTCGTCACGTTGTGGTTCGGGCGTCACCTCGACGACGACACGCTGGCGGGCTTCCTCGAGGACAGCCGCCGCGAGCACGAGCAGCGGCTCGACCTCTATCGGGCGGTCGCGGCGCACGTTCCCGCGGCCGATCCCCACACCGCCGCGGTCGTCGCCTTCGGCCTCGCCTACGAGCAGGCCATCCTCGGATGGCTCGACGATCTCCGCGTGCCGGCGGGCGTGCGTCCGTCCGGTGCCCGCCTCGGCCGATCGACCGCGCCACCGGTCGCGGTGGCGGTCCACTTCGTCGAATGTGTCAACCGACGAGACCTGCACGGCATCGCCCGTCTCCTCACGGAGGACCACGAGCTGCGCGTCTTCGACGAGCCGCCGCTCGTCGGGCGCGAGAAGAACATCGAGGCCTGGCGCGGCTACTTCAAGAGCTTTCCCGACTACACGATCCATCCCCACGCGATCAACGAACGTGAAGGTGCCGTCGCCGTGCTCGGCCACACGACCGGCTCCCACCTCGGGCTGCCCGACGAGAAGGAGCGGCGACGCACCCTCATCTGGCTCGCGGTCGCTTCACGCGGCCGCGTGCGGTCGTGGACGCTCATCGAGAACAACCGCCAGAACCGCGACCGGTTCGGGCTGTGATCCCTGGAGCCGCGCTCAGTCGTGCAGGTGAGTGGCGACGAACCACACGATCCCGAACGGGTCGGCGATGCTGACCTCGCGGTCGCCGTAGGGCTGGTCCTGGATGGGGTAAAGCACGCGAGCCCCGGCTGAGGTGGCTTTCGCCAGCACCGCGTCGACGTCCTCGACGTACAGGTGCATGCCCACCGGGGGAAGCCGGTCGAGGTCGAGGTCGTTGCGTTCCGAGTTCTCGCCGATCTCGACCGCCGCGCCACCGATGCGCAACTTCGCATGCACGACTCGCCCGCCATCCTCGTGACGCATCGTCTCGGTGGCACCGAAGACCTCCTTGTAGAAGTCGATCGCCGCGTTCGAGTCCCGAACGATGAGGTACGGCGTCACCGCCGACAGGCCCTCTGGGATGTGGCTCACGCTCGTGGTCATGGCAGTCCTTTCCAGGTCGGATGCGAGATGGGTACGGAAGCTCGCCCGGGCTCCTGCCCGCATTCCTCCGGCATCCCACCTATTCAACTGCCGATCGGGCAAAGGGTTGCGGGACGGCTTCGGCACCGCCCCGGTCCTTGACATGATCGGGAGATGGCGACGACGGCCGACGAGGCGATCCGCGCCGCACACGCGTGGTTCGAGGTGAACAGCGGCTGGGCGCCACCCGACCCGACCACGCTGGACGAGTGGATGGCCGACGGCGTGTGCCGGTGCCCCGACGATTGCCTCGTGGCCCCTGACGCCTGGTGCGAGCACGGGCTGGCCTCGTGGTGGCTGATCCTCGACGCCATCGGCGACGCCGAGTGATCGGAAGCGGGTTCGCCTGACGATCGCGCGACGATGGCGGATGGGCGATATCCCGCCGGTCGTCGACAACGAG